>CAMBPP010000010.1 GCA_945869715.1 Bifidobacterium breve | reverse complement strand
TTTCCAAAATGTTGCATGCAATAAATGGCACCCGTGAATTGAACTGCCTGCATTGCAACAAGCTTCTCGGGAGTGAGTTCAGCTATTGGCGTACTTTGCTCATAGCCCGCACAGTTCACCGCAATATCAATTTTGCCGAAATCTTTTTCCACACTCTGAACTAGCGCCGCGATGTCGTCGTTGTTCGTAATATCGCACTGGTAGCCCTTACCGCCTACTGCACTTGCAGCAGCATTAACAACGTCTATGCGCCGCGCCGCAATGGCAATTTGTGCTCCTTCGCGATGAAGGCGCTGAACAATTGCCTCACCGAATCCTGAATGCCCGCCAATGACAACTGCAACTTTTCCAGACAATGTACCCATAGCGCTCCCTTACGTTTTCGCATGCCGCGATAGGGATCATCTTAAACCAACAAGACAGATTGCTATTGAATACCCAGAAGATGGCCTGTGTCGTTGTATCGCACAAGTTTCCAACGACCTGGGCGCACGTGCACAATCTCGGTCACTGAAGTATTCACGGTATGCACTTCGAACTCTCCTGTTGGGGCGGCGCGCAATGCATAGCGCAAACAGGTATCAATAACGCCTGCATGACATGAAATGACAATGGTTTCACCCGGATGCGCATCAACGACGCGTCGCAGTGCAGACCCAACACGCAATTGAAATGCAGCGACCGTTTCCCCTCCTGGGTATGTCTCGTCGTACGGGTCGGTTTCCCAGTTGCGATGCCCAAACTTTTCCAAAAAATCGCTATAGGGCATACCGTCACATAACGGGCCTGGGTCATGTTCGCCAAACTCGGGGTCTGTAATGAGAGCAGGGTTGCCTATGCCGTGAGCAATGAGTTGTGCAGTTTCTTGGGCACGAGCGAAATGGCTAGCAATGAACACCGTCGGAGAAAGCGTTCCGGGAACTTGTTCATTTTCATGAGCAAACCGTTTACCCAGTGCAGTGGCCTGACGGCGACCCAGGTCCGACAGCCCATTGCAGGTGCGGAACCCTCCAATGATTTTGTCGACAGCTACTTGTGATTCACCGTGTCGAATGAGAATGACACGCGTTGAACTCATACCAACTTCTCGACGAAGGCCTCGAGCTGACGCAAGTTGCGACACTCATATACGCCATCGGTGTGATTTCCGTACTCGCCAACAATGGAGTCGCCCGTGTTCCAATATGAACGCGGTTCAGGGTTGAGCCAATACACATTTTTTGCGCTCTTTTTGATTTCTTTTACTACCCAACTTTGTGCGGCGTGATAGTTATTGCGCGCATCGCCGAGCAATAGCACTGTGGTCTTTGCGTTCACATCGCGGCCGTACTTTTCCCAGAACACTTCAAACGCGTGACCGTAGTCGCTATGGCCATCGACCCACACCACATCGGCTTCGGTGTTCACACGCTGAATGGCTTCAGCTATATCTTCGGTTGATTTGAAGTATTCCGTTACCTCATCGAGCCCATCGATAAATACAAAAGACCGCACTTTGGAGAACTGGCCCTGAAGGGCATACACCAACATCAATGTAAAACGAGCAAAGGCCGCCACACTGCCTGAAATATCGGCAACCACCATCAACTCTGGTTTTGATGGCCGAGGGGAACGGAACTTTGGCTCGGCAGGCACACCGCCGTATGCCAACGAGTGGCGTACGGTGCTACGGAAATCGAGTGGGCCCTTGCGTCCTTTACGACGCTTACGCGTGAGTCGCGCTGCGATTTTTCGCGTTAATGGATACAGGGCCTTTTTAAGGTTGGCCATTTCGTCGCGACTGGCATGCATGAATTCAACATCTTCAGGAAGCGGCTTGCGCAGAGTCTTTGCCATTGCCTCGGCACCACGGTCGGCCACAAGTTTGCGGCGAATTTCCGCTTCAATTTCTTGCTTAAATTTCTCGATGCGACTTTCGATCTCATCTTTATTGAGACGCTCTTCAAGATCGGTTAATGGTTCAGTTGCTGTTTCGCGTTGAGCATCTTGCAGCTTGTTGAGCATGTTTTCTAAGTCGAGGTTACGCAACGTGCGATACAGGTAATAGGTTCCACCTACGGGGCGACCCGGCTCCATACCAGCGAAACGTTGCACTGCCTGCCGTGCCATTGCGCGCATCATGGCCTGATCGCCATTCATGAGTGCGCGCATGAGGAGATTCATCATCTCTTCTTGCGTTAGTGAGTCCATGGCGCCACCGCCACCTTTGCCTTCACCTTGGCGCATCTGGTCTTGCATCTCACGCCAAAACTCATCGGGCGAGTCTTCATCTTTGATGGAATATTCAGGACCACGCAAAGAGAAATAGACCTCAAAAACAGTCTCGAATGATTTCCAATGCGCAGAGTTCTTCACCAAAGTTGCGCCGAGTGCGTACTTAAATGCATCCCGGTCTTCAATGGGAATTTGGCGAATTGCCTCCATCGCATCGAGGTTTTCGGTCAGGCTGACGGGCAGACCTGCACTACGCAACTCCGCGACGAAACCTGCCATCAAATCGAGCATGTGTTGAAGTTCCTATTTGCCTGAAGACAATTCCTTCACCGCTTTGGCGATGTCGGTTTGGTATTTGAGCAAAATATGCAACGTCTCTTTTGCCTGTTCAGCATCGATGTGCTCAATGCCCAACAGCATCAAGGTACGAGCCCAGTCGAGGGTTTCGCTCACCGATGGAGACTTCTTCAGATCAAGCTGACGAATGTTACGAACAATGCGTGCAATTTGATCGGCGAGATGCTCTGTAATGCCTTCTACCTTGGTGAGCACAATGAGCTTTTCGCGCTCAAGGTCTGGGTAGTCAACGTGTAGGTACAGGCAACGACGCTTCAAAGCCTCTGATAGTTCACGGGTATTGTTGGATGTGAGAAACACAAGCGGAATTTGCTTTGCGGTAATGGTGCCAAGTTCCGGAATAGACACTTGATACTCGCTCAAAATTTCAAGCAGCAATGCTTCCGTTTCCATTTCGACGCGGTCAACTTCGTCGATAAGCAGAACAACTGGGTCTTCTGAACGAATTGCTTCCAAAAGCGGACGAGTGAGCAGGAATTCTTCACTGAAGATGTCGTCGTGGACATCGTTCCATGAATCGGTTTTCTTGTCGGCCTGAATGCGCAACAACTGCTTTTTATAGTTCCATTCGTACAGTGCCTTCGACTCGTCGAGCCCCTCGTAACACTGCAAACGAATGAGCCGCGCCCCCGTGAGTTCGGTAATGCTCTTTGCGAGTTGGGTCTTGCCGGTACCGGCTGGCCCCTCTATAAGAACTGGCTTACCCAAGCGGTCGGCCAAAAAGGCCACACTTGCAATGCCATCGTCAGCCAAATAATTGACCTCTTTGAGCCCATCACGGACAGCCTGCACTGATTCAAAGCGATTCCCCATGTCTCAACCTTACTGTTCGGTACGCTCTCACTACGAATGGACCGCCAAAACACTTCCCTTCAATCTGGCCTCATGCGCTCCAATATTGCCGTCGCATCGGGTACTGCACTGTCGCGCCTCACGGGCCTCATTCGCATTGTGGTCTTTGGCATTGTTATTGGACAAACCGCCCTTGCCGATGCTTACGACGGAGCGAATAACTCACCGAACTCCATCTACGAACTCTTCATTGGTGGCGTTTTTTCTGCCTCGCTTGTGCCACTCTTCACACGTATTTTCGCCGATCAAACAGACGACGATGAGAACTCGCGCACGGCCTCAGATGCTGTTTTCTCAGTTGGGTTAGTGGTTATTGCTGCAGCCACAGCCGTTGCCGTTGCTCTTGCCTCACCCATTTTTCATCTTTTTGCCTTACATACCTCGTCGGCCGTCGACGCTGGCGAGTACCAACGCATAGGCACTTTGCTCACTCGCATTTTTCTTGTGCAGATATTTTTCTATGGCGTCACCGCATTAATGACAGCCGCCCTCAATGCCCGCCGGAAATTCTTTGCTGCTGCATGGGCACCCGTTGCATCAAATGTCATCATCATTGTTTCTCTGCTCTTCATTCCCGCAGTTCTCGACGGCAAGCCAACACTTTCCACAGTAAATGACAGTTCTTCTCTGCGTTGGCTCCTAGGTCTAGGCGCCACTGGTGGAATAGCCGTCATGGCTGCCCTGCTCGTTTATTCATTCCGGCGAGAAAATATTGGTTTCCATTTTCGACCCCAGTTTTCACATCCCGCGGTAAAGAAATTAGCTCGTCTCTCAACCTGGACATTCGGCTATGTAGTTGCAAATCAAATTTCACTCATATTTATTCGCAACTTGGCTCGACCAGGAAGCGGCGGCCCCGATGCGTACACAAAGGCATACATCTTCTTTCAATTGCCACACGGACTTCTTGCCGTTTCACTAGCCACCACCTTTGCGCCCGAGTTAACCCGTGCAGTTACCGAACGCAATAAGGAGAGATTCGTTGAACGCATGTCGCTTGGCGTGCGGCTCATTGCGCTTCTTACTTTGCCATTTAGTTTTCTTGTACTTGTAACGGCACGCCCCACCATTGGCGCATTACTGCAACACGGCAACTTCACTGCCGATGCTGCACTTAATACCACTCGCGCGCTCATGGGCTTTTCCATTGGTTTAGTGGGGTTCTCGGTGTACCTCTTTGTATTGCGAGGGTTCTACGCGCACAACGACACACGCACTCCCTTCTTTATTAATTGCTTTGAGAATATTCTCAACATTGCGTTCGCCCTCATTTTGGTGCGCCTCTTTGGTGTTCTTGGTTTGGGTTTAGCTTTCGCACTTGCCTATCTCGTGAGTGCGGTCATTGCCCTTGCGGTTCTCGAGGCCAAAGTTCCCGAGCTTGAAATGAAAGCAATGCTGAAATCATTACTCCCCATGCTCATCAGCGCCATTGTTGCTGCAGAGGCTGCATGGATTCTGGGGCGCGCAATTGGCGCCACCTCGGGAATGCTTGCGCTCGTTCGCACCCTTTTGTGTGGCACGTTCGGACTCGGCATTTATGCGTCACTGCTTTATGTCTTCCACGTGCCAGAAATACGACAACTCATGAGCAGGTTTCAGAAACTCAATTCAGAAGTCGCCCATGAGGAGCACTAGCTCGTCACGGTGCACAACGAGTGGTGAGTGATCTTCCCCTTTTCCATTGGCAGTTGAAAGTTCAACGGAAGAGATAGCACTAGCTCCACGTGCTATCAGTTCACCTTTTTCGCTGAGCACTTCAACAACCTCACCGTGTTCAAATTGCCCGGTGAAGGAAACAACACCCACTGCTAGGAGCGACGTACCGCGATTCACCAGCGCCTCGGTTGCGCCGGCATCAATAACAACTGAGCCCGTTGCTTCGGCAGCAAAGGCAATCCACAATTTGCGAGCAGAAAGCTGGCGATCGCGACCCACAAAGGTGGTGCCCACGCCAGCACGCGATTGCACAGCGTCGATCGCAACATTTTCCTTCGTTGCTCGCGCAATAACGGTACGAATTCCCGACCACGACGCAATGCGAGCAGCCGACAGTTTTGATGCCATGCCTCCGCTTCCACGCGCAGTACCAGCACTACCTGCAGAAATTGCCAACAGGTCGCTGCTCGACTGCACTTCTGCAATAAGTTGAGCATCGTCGTTGTAGCGGGGGTCGGAAGTGAAAAGCCCATCTTGGTCGGTGAGGAGCACGAGCACATCGGCACCAACGCTGTGCGCAACCAATGCTGCAATTCGGTCGTTGTCGCCAAAACGTATTTCATCGTTGGCAATTGCATCGTTTTCATTAACAATCGGAACAACACCTAGTTCGATTAGCCGCAACATTGTTTGCCTCGCGTGCAGGTACTGCTGGCGGTCGGCGAAATCGTGAGGAACAAGTAGCACCTGGGCACCAATGGCACCATGCAAGCCAAATTCGTCGTTGTAGCGTTGCATGAGCCGACTCTGACCAATTGCGGCAAGTGCCTGCAAAGTAGATATGTCACTTGGCCGCTCGGATAAACCCATAGCTGCCACACCTGCGGCTACCGCGCCCGAAGTAACGAGCAAAACCTCTACGCCACTGTTTTTCAGCTCAACGATTTGTCGACACAATGCAACAACCATATTGTCGTTAATGGTTCCGTCGGCATGGGTAATAGAGCTCGTGCCGACCTTAATGACGGCACGTAATTTGTGAGCACTATTTTGAGGCATAACAGTTTCGCTTTTTCTTTTGTTTTTAACTTATAAATCTGGCGAGTATTCAAATGAGAATGAACCAATCCACACAATGTCACCCTCTTGCGCGCCTGCGCGAGCAAGAAGTCGCAAGGCGCCCATTTTCTTGAGTCGCTCATCAATGTAGTTCAATGCTTCTGGCGTAGAGACGTCGTTAATAGCAACCGAACGTTCTGCATTGCGACCGTGAATGCGGAACTCCCCTTCGCCAAGGCGCTCAATATGAGTGCCCTTTGGTTCAGGTCGCAAAATGACTTTCGCCTCGCGTACTGGTTCCTGGTTTCGTGCTTCGAACACAAGTTGGGCCAACTTGCCTACCGCATTGCGCACACCTTGTTGGGTCACGCCAGACATGGTGAGACCTTTCCAGCCCACCACTACGGAAGGTTCGGCAATATCAATTTTGTTTCCCACAATAAGACGCGGACGCGTGAGAAGTTCTGGCTCATAGGCGCCGAGTTCGCGCAATAAAATTTCTTCTTGTTCCGCAGGTGGCAAACCGTCAACCGCGGCTAGGTCGATGAGTACACACAAAACACGCGCGCGTTCAATGTGGCGCAAAAACTGATGCCCAAGCCCACGACCTTCGCTTGCCCCTTCAATGATGCCGGGAATATCGGCAAGAACGAATTCTGTACTGCTATCTATACGCACAACACCAAGGTGTGGTTCGAGGGTCGTAAATGGATAGTTCGCAATTTTTGGTTTAGCAGCTGACACCGCGCTAATAAAGGTGCTCTTACCTGCATTAGGGAAACCCACCAATGCAACGTCGGCCATGAGTTTTAGTTCAAGTTTCAACCAACGCTCTTCACCCATTTCACCTTGCTCGGCAATTTTTGGTGCACGACGTCGGTTAATAAGAAAGCGCGCGTTTCCGCGGCCGCCTCGACCACCCGTAACAACACACCACTTATCGCCGTGGTTCACAAGGTCTGCCAATGGCTCGCCTGTGTACAGATCTTTAATGACCGTTCCTTCGGGAACATGAACAACTAGTTCTTTGCCTTGGCGCCCGTGCTGGTCTTTACCCATGCCGTGAATGCCGTCTTCGGCTCGGCGGTGGGGGTGGTCGCGAAACGCGAGAAGCGACGACACGTTGCGGTCGGCAATCATCCACACATCGCCTCCGTTGCCGCCGTCGCCTCCGTTGGGGCCACCGAATGCTTCAGGGCCTTCGCGACGGAAACTGACGCAGCCAGCTCCGCCGTCACCGGCGCGCACGTTTAATTGGGACTCATCGACAAATGCACTCATGGCTCTTTGCAGGCTAGTTGTGAGACACCCATGTCGTATCGTTCATTTCATGGCACATGACACGCAAGGCCCCTCTCCAGACCGCGCGAGCACCTGGGCATCCACCATGGCGGGGCACATATTGCCTCACAGCCCAGTCTCAGTTCGCTTTGCCCACGCCACTTCCACGGCAAGTACTGGCTCACAAAGTGTGGTTACACGCGAACAACGTGAAGAAAATGAAGCACATCTTTATAGCCCACTTGCCACATTGGCTATGGGGTCCGGCGTGCGAGCCACTCCAGAGTCCCCCGACCTTTATCGCACATGCTTCGAACGCGACCGCGACCGCATCTTGCATGCCAATGCTTTTCGTCGCCTTGCTGGCAAAACCCAAGTGTTTGTCTTTCCCGACGACCACCAGCGCACGCGCCTTACCCATGCTCTTGAAGTTGCCCAGGTAGCAACCGCAATCTCTCGAGCACTTGGGCTCAATGTTGCACTCACCGAAGCAATTGCCATTGGGCACGACTGCGGCCATGGTCCGGGTGGCCACGCCAGTGAAGATGCGTTAAGCCCGTACATCGTGGGTGGGTACGACCATGCACAGTGGGGCGCCGATGTCACCCTGCAACCATTAAATCTTTGCCGCGAAACACTCGATGGCATTCGCAACCACTCTTGGTCTCGCCCTGCGCCTCTTACTCCCGAGGGTGAAGTGGTGTCGTGGGCCGATCGCATTGCTTACGTTTGTCACGACTTCGAAGATGCAGTTGCAGCCGGCATTGTTTTCCCACACGAACTTCCTGCAATCGTGCAAGAGCGCTGTGGCACCACACGTGGTAAACAACTTGCAGCATTCATCAACGGCATGGTGAACGCAACCATGCAAACAACACGCATTGCGATGAATGCAGACATTGCTGAAGCACTTGGCGCATTTCGCCAATTCAACTACGAGCGCGTGTATTTACGACCCGAGTCACAAGCCCAAGCACAATCTGTCATCACATTGCTGCAAGCTCTCGTAGAGCACTACAGGGCCTTCCCACACCTCGTACAGGGGGCCGAGGCAGCACACGATGCAGATCAACGCATGCGCGTCATTGTGGAGTACGTCGGCGGCATGACCGACCAATACGCATTTACACAGGCACAACAGTTACTGAACTGGCGCGACAATCAACTTCCGCGCGGCATTACGCCTTAAAAATTACGAAGCGAAAGGAACGACGTCAACAACCTTGCGGCCACGACGTTCGCCGAATTTCACGCTGCCTTCAGCAAGAGCAAACAAGGTGTCGTCTTTGCCGATGCCTACGTTTTTGCCTGGGTGAAAGCGAGTTCCACGTTGACGGACCAAAATGGTTCCGGCGTGGATGGTGGTGCCATCAAATACTTTTACTCCGAGGCGTTGAGCGTTTGAGTCGCGGCCGTTACGTGTAGAGCCGCCGCCTTTGGTCTTCGACATGGTCAGCCTTTCGCGATAGAAGTGATTTCAACAACAGAATATTTTTGACGGTGCCCAAAGCGACGGCGCTGGTTGGTGCGGCGCTTGTAGGTGAAACCATCAATTTTCGGACCACCAACAGTTCCAATGACGCGACCAATAACGCTGACGCCCTTCAACTGGTCGGGTGTCGCAAGGACGGTGTCGCCATCGACGAAAAGAACAGGCGCGAATTGCACCTCTTCTCCATCGGCAATGCCGAGAAGCTCGACCTGGACCTTTTCGCCCTGAGCGACTTTTTCTTGTTTTCCGCCGGAGGCGATGACTGCGTACATAGCGATTTCCCATCATATAAGTGGTGAACTCGCCAAACCAACCCCCAGCGGAGTTGAAATGACGATAGTGCAAGAGATTTAGCCGATGAGGCCGTAGTCAACCACGATGCCGCGTGCATCGCAATCGGGACAAGGTGTGGCAAAACTGGTGAGGAGGCCCTCTCCAATGCGCTTCCGTGTCATTTCCACAAGACCCAGATCTGACACGTCGAGAACTTGAGTACGTGTTTTGTCACGTGACAAAGCCGAGCGGAATGAATCGACAACTTTGCGACGGTTTTCTTTAATTTCCATGTCGATGAAGTCGATGACGATGATGCCACCGATGTCGCGCAAACGTAACTGCAATGCAATTTCTTCGGCCGCTTCGAGGTTGTTATGGAATACGGTTTCCTCGAGGTTTGAAGTACCCACGTTCTTGCCCGTATTGACGTCGATAACCGTCAGGGCTTCAGTGTGTTCAATGATGAGTGAGCCACCCGAGGGCAACCACACCTTCCGATCGAGCGCCTTATGCAATTGTTCATGCACGTGATAGTTCTCAAATATTGGCAACGTTGGAGCTGATGACTCTTCACCTTCAGCGGTGTCGACTCCTCCGCTTGTAGACGTTGAGCCATATAGCTCTACACGGTCGGCTAGCTCTGGGTTAAATGCGCCCACGTAGCCTTTTACGTCTTCGAACAGTTGCTGGTCGTCAATAATGACGCCGCGGTATTCCGCATTGAACTCTTCGCGAATGACACGCACTGCAACACTTGGCTCGCGGTAGAGCAAAGTAGGACCCGTGGCTTTTTTTGTAGCTGCGTCGATGCGCTCCCACTCTTCAAGCAAGCGCGCCATGTCGGCACGAAGTTCTTGCTCGGTTGCGTGTTCTGCAGCTGTGCGCACAATGAGGCCGTGTTCGGCTGGCTTCACGCGGTCGAGAACCGAGCGCAAGCGCTTGCGTTCGTCGTCGGGCAAGCGCTTTGAAATGCCATACGTTTTCGAATGAGGAATGAGCACTACAAAACGACCAGGCAGCGACACTTCTTGGGTAAGCCGAGCTCCCTTAGCTGAAATAGGGTTCTTCGTCACTTGGCACAAAATGAGCTGGCGCGGTTTCAGAATTTCTTCAATGCGCTTATCTTCTGACTTTTCGACAATGTCTTCAGTGTCGTATTGCACGTCTCCGCGATACAACACCGCATTTTTTGGCGTAGAGATGTCGACAAAGGCGGCTTCCATACCTGGAAGTACGTTTTGCACACGACCGATATAAATGTTGCCGTAAATTTGGTTGTCATCGTCGGCCGGACGGCTGACGTAATGCTCAATAAGCTTTCGACCTTCGAGCACAGCCACTTGGGTAAAGCCATCGCGCACCTGCACACACATGAGGTAGCGACCAACGGGTCGACCATTACGCTCGCGACCGCGACGACGCTCCACAATGTCGGCATCGAGCACTTCACCTTCGCGGGCGCGATTCGCCCCCGACGCCCCTGAACGACCACGACCACCCCGGCGGCGCTTGTTATTGCCCGATTTTCCTTCGGGCTTCTTCGCATCACCTGAGGGCCCTTGAGTACGCGCCGCAGTAGTGGCAGCACGAGGTGCTGGGCGGGTATCGCCTATTTGCGGACGACGCTGTGGGTCAACACTTCCCGTATCGGGCGTGCCTTCACCTTGCTGGCTGTTCAGATTCGCTGTACCAGAGCCACTGCGCCCGCGATTACGACCGCCGCGTGAACCACGACGACGGCGCTGAGCCGAACTCGTACTGCTTTCACTTGCGCCTTCAGGCGAAGAAGGAGAAGGCTCCCCTTGCGAAAATTCATTCATGATGTCTCGATTCTGTGTATCGCGCGCCCCCCAAGAGTGTCGAACAAAGCTCGGACAAGAGGGTCGCAGCGAGCGGCTATTACCGCACGGGTACGAGACTACCTGCTATCGCAGCCGTCGCATGTGAACACTTTGTACGAGCCCAATAATCATCGCAAAAGCCACCAAATGCGACCCCCCATACGACACAAACGGCAACGGAAGCCCCGAAACAGGCATAATTCCGATGGTCATGCCAATATTTTGAAAACTTTGCCACAAAATCATGGTGAAAGCACCAATTGCTATGAATTGACCCAAACGGGTTCGCGCCAGGCGTCCAATTCTCCAAATTCTCCAGAGCAAAAGCGCAATGAGCACGATGGTAAGACCTGCCCCAATCATTCCAAATTGCTCGCCAATGGCCGAAAAGATGAAGTCGGTGGACTGTACGGGAATAAACCCACCGTTGGTGAGGGGTCCTTTCAAGAAGCCCTTCCCCGTGATTCCCCCTGTTGATACCGCTCTTTTGGCAAACCGCACCTGTAACACCACCGATTTCAATTTTTCTTCAGTGGAGTTCTGATTTAAAAAGGCCTCAATGCGCTTGATTTGATAAGTCTTAATAACCCCGCTCACTACAACCGCTGTGGCCGACACCGTGGCAAGCAATGTGATGGACGCTATGTATTTCCATTTGGCACCGGCAATAAGCAACAACCCCATGGCACAGGCAATGAGCACCGACGCCGAGCCAAGGTCGGGTTGCAACAAGATGAGCCCGACTGCTGCCCCCAAAATGAGAAGAGTCGTAATGAACCTCTGATAGCTGACCTCCGCCACTTCTTCCTCGGCCAGATACGTGGCAAGCAGTAAGAGCAACGTGAACTTCGTGAACTCTGCAGGTTGAAACGACGCGAACCCGAAGTCAAATGACAGGCGTGCGCCGCCGCTGACCGAACCTGCGACGAGAACCAAGATGAGCGCAATAAGCGATGCGCCGAAAAGAAACTCGCTGCGCCCTCGCAACCACTCAAAGTCGGTAGCCATGAGGACCACCATGGCAACTGCCGCAACGATGAGATAGATAATTTGTCGTTGCAAAAAATAATACGGGTCAAGCCCTTGGGCAAGAAGCCTCGGTCGCGTACACGAGTACACAGCAACTGCCCCAATAATTGAAAGCCCCACCGTTGCAAACATCAATATCCAGTCGACGTTGCGAGCTGGGTCGGCCATACTGCGTCGCAGGTTTCTCACCGTCGAGGTGCTTCGTCCGCTCAGCGAAGTGGGACCGCCAAGTTGCAAGCTGTCGAAAATACCCATTAATCGCGCACACTGCCACCAAACCCGCTGAGACATAACGGGCTTGTAAGAAACTGAACAGGAGCAACTGCTGTGGCATTGAGGTCGATGGGGTCACTTGGCACCACGGGGCTCGGCTTAGTTTGCCCAGCAAGTGCAGAGAATATGCACTTCACAACTGGCGCAGCAGCCTGTGATCCGTAGCCAGATTTTTCTAAGTAGGCCACAGCCGTATAGGGCTGCTGAGGGTCGAGGCTAAAGGCGGCAAAGGCCGACGAGTCATTCCACGGATAGTTACCGAAGCCTTGTGCTGTACCGGTCTTTCCTGCAAGAGGCAGAGTCTTGCGTGCATAGTTTTTAAAAAGATTTTCTCCTGTGGCCTTGTGGTAATAGCCGTAATCGACTCCCTTACCGTCAATTACTCTTGTCAGGCCATTGACAATTGCATCGCGATCTTCTTTTTTCATGTCAATTTCTCGTTGAACACGACCTTGCGAAAAGTCTTTCTCTACAACCATTTGTGAGACATCTATGTAGCCAGAGTCACCATCTGGTGTTCCAGGCACAAGAATTGCTTTCACCACATGCGGGGTCACTACCAACCCGCCATTGGCAAGAGCAGAATAAGCAACGGCCAATTGGAGGGGGGTTGCCGACAAAAGTCCTTGACCAATAGCAAATTGAACATTGTCTCCTACGTAAAAAGCGCGTCCCTCTTCTTTGCTGATTGCTCCATCATCGGCTAACTGCTTTTTCAACGCCTTACTTGGCAACGCTCCGCCAAATTCATAAGGAAGGTCGATACCTGTTGGTGAACCAAAACCAAAGAGGCGAACTTGTTCTTCCAGAATTGGCTTGTACCCACGTTGCGTCAGAATCTGCTCACCAATTTTATAGAAGAAGGTGTCACTAGAAACCGCTAACGCATCTTCAACATTGACCGGCCCGTAAGTACACGGCGAATTGGTGCTTGCACAAAAAGCATTCTTGAAGACACATTTCACACCCTCATTGCAACGGCCATTCGGAATCGACTCGAGCTTGTATGTGCCCTGGTCTTTGTAAACGTAATCGGCGCCTCCAGTTAACTGCCCCGTATTCAACGCAGCAAAAGCAGTGAAGGGTTTAAAAGTGGAACCTAAGTTGTAACGGCCACTCACGGCCCTGTTCACCATAATTGCCATGTCGGGGTCTTTGGTCTGCGGAAAGAGCTGCTGAAACTTGTCGGACGTGATGCCAGAACCGAACCATCTGTTGTCAAAATTCGGATAGCTCGCCATTGCAATGACTTCACCAGTGACATTATTCAAGAGCACTGATGACCCCGCAGGGGCCTTGTACAAATTCTCTTCAGGAAAGGCAGGGTCTTGTGTGCCATCAGGCAATCTCACTGTTCCTGCATCAACTCGACGACGGAGTTTCAATTCTGTTTCTAATGCTTGCTCTGCATATTGCTGGTACTTCAGGTCGACTGTGAGTTGTATGTCGTTACCCGGAACGGGCTCAATTCGCTCTAATTGCCGCAAAATTTGACCGCGTGCATTTACTTCATACCGCACATAGCCAGGTTTTCCACGTAAATACGATTCGTATGTTTGCTCCACCCCGTATTGGCCAACACGCTCATTTGGTGAATATTTCAGCGCCATGTAGTACGGCAACTGACGTTCCAAAATAGCGCCGAGAAAACCCACCACATGACTAGCTACAGGTGCATACGGGTACTCACGTTTCCAGTCTTCTGAAACGTCTACACCTGGGTAGTCTTCCGATCGTTCTTTTAAGAAAAGAGCCGTTTGCTCTGATACGCCTTCTTTGAGTGGCAACGGCTGCAGCGCGTCATAGCGTTTGCTTTTGTATCGACGCTCGAGTTCGGCAAAAGGTGTTTGTAATGGCCCCGATATGCGCAGAAATAATTGCGCTCTGTCTCCAGCGTCAAAAATAACGGAGCGGTCAATAGTGACCGTGAGAACACGCTCGTTATCGGCAACGATGCGCCCAGCAGAATCGAAGATGCGACCACGTTCGGGTAGAAACTGCACCGTTCTTGTGCGCACCTCTTGAACCCGCTCTTGCAAACCCTCAGCGTCGACCACTTGCAAAAACCATGTTCGTGTAGTTACCAAACACAACATTGCAATTGCAAGACTGCCCAAAATGCGCAATCTTTTATTGAGCGCTACAACAGCCATCTGTTATTCCGCCCACAACATTTGTTTTTTCGATTTCACCAATGCCCAACGCATGATGAAAACTGCTGGCAATGCGAGGGCTGCGTTAAATAACCCGACCGTGAGAGCCACACCGAGCACACGTGCCTGCAGTAAACCATCAACTCCTACAACGAGGCTTGCTGCTGGGTAAATAAGCACTGCTGCAGCACTAGAAATGCCAATACTCAGCATTTTGAACCACCATCGAGGACTATAGGCAAAGGTATTGACTCCCCCAGCCATATAACCCGCAAAGCCAAATACAAGTGCCGACAAACCAAAAGGCGATGTCAGAACCATGTCGTACATGAACCCGAACATGAACCCCGCAATTGCTCCCGATTCGCTACCAGCCGCAACACCACTTGCCGCAGAACACAACAGCATCACTTGCATCACCACGCTGAACGGGCGCAAAGTGTTGAACAGCGTTGTCTGAAACGAGAGGACAATAAAGCCAACAAGAAACGCTCGCGTTAACGGCGACTCAATAATTGCAAAAAAACGCTTCATTGCGGAATCTCAGTTGCGGGTTGGTACAAAAGAACACGAACAAAATTCAAACTCTGCAAGTTGGCTGCGAGTTCGACTTCCAGAAGCGGACCACTAGTGCCAGTACGCGTAACGACACGCGACACTGTTCCCACAACAAGATCGGCCGGAGCCAAGCTTTGTGAACCACCTGCAGTTACTACAGGAACTCCTTCGCATAACTCCCCGAGCCGAGATGAAGTTTGAATAAAACGAATGACCGGCAACCGGTCGATGCCCTGACCTTCCATTGCCCCTGTTTCGCGCGGCAACAGAACTCCCGTTTCAGGAACAGTAATTTGAGTTACGCCCCCACCACCCGGCACGGGCGGCAGCGTTGTAGCAAAGGGCGTAAAACCTTTGATGGTCGTTGTTGTTGCTCGCTGCAAGACGGTAGTCGTTGTGCTGGTCGTTGAAGTCGTAGATGTTGTTGTAGTCGTTGGAAGCACATTGGTGACTGGCGATGTAGACCCATCAGACACAAGCGTTGTAGTTGTCTGAGGAACTGCAGTCGTCGTGGTGTTCGGGCGAGTGCAAGCCCCTACCTTCACCGACATTGCATATTCGGGGTCGGTGGCAAGCATTACCACCGAACGCTCCAAAGTGACCCCAGTAATTTTTCCCACGAGGCCCGCGCCGTTAGTCACTGTCATGCCTACGCGAATACCGCTGGATTTACCACGGTTCAATTCAAAAGTTTGCGTGAAGTTTGAAGGCGATTGCCCTACTACTTGTGCAGTGACGCTATCGATTCCGGCCAGAGTGGGCAGCCCGTTTAACGCAAGCAACTCTTGTGCTTCACGAACGCTCGCCGTCGCAGCAATTGCTGCGCCTTCTTGCTTTACTAACAAGTCTTTTAAAGCCAAATTCTCTTTACGCATGTCGCTGTAGTCAAGTACACCTCGCCACACATTCGACAAGGGGCGTGAAACAACATTTGCAAATCGTTCGACGGGCCTGAACACCACACCAAAAGCATCTTTTACTCCGCCCACTAGCCCACTATTACTGCGGTCAAGGGTGAGCAACAGCACCGACGTGAGGAGGAGCACCACAATGAGACGACGCCGGGTAAATGAATACACGGAAAAGTTACCTACTGGTCGATTCCTGTTTGAGTGAGCAGCCCACGCATTGCATCGATATTTTCAAGGGCCTGACCTGAACCGAAAACTACAGAGTACAAAGGGTCAGCAGCAATAATTGCTCGCATTCCCGTTTCGTGCGACACTCGTTGCGCGATGCCGGCAAGTAGCGCTCCCCCACCTGAGAGCATGATGCCATTTTCCATAATGTCTGCAGCAAGTTCTGGCGGAGTCTTATCGAGTGTTGACTTTATCGCATCAATAATTGCTGTGAGTGGCTCTTCAAGTGCTTCACGAATGTGTTCTGTTGTCAGTTCAATACGTCGCGGCAAACCCGAGATGGAGTCGCGCCCACCAATATCGGCTGTGAACTCTTCTTCTAATTTCCATGCCGAGCCCATTTGAATTTTGATTTCTTCACATGTGTTTTCGCCAAGGTCAAGGCTGAACTCACGCTTCACATAAGCACCAACTGCTTCGGTGAGCTCATCGCCTGCTACGCGCAGGCTTTGCGACACCACAATTCCACCTAAAGAAATGACGGCTACTTCTGTAGTGCCGCCGCCAATATCGACAATCATGTTGCCTGCGGCTTCGTGCACCGCAATGCCCGAGCCAATGGCAGCAGCCATCGGTTCTTCAATAATGTGCACGGGTTTGCGGGCTCCTGCATACTCAGCAGCATCTTGCACAGCGCGTTGTTCTACCCCTGTAATGCCCGCAGGCACACAAATAACCATGCGTGGCTTACTCCACTTGCTGGTATGAATTTGCTGAATGAAATAGCGCAACATTTTTTCACAAATCTCAAAGTCGGCAATGACCCCATCTTTTAATGGTCGAACCGATTTGATATGTCCTGGCGTACGCCCCAGCATGCGTTTGGCCTCATAGCCAACGGCAACGGGTCGACCATCACGAGTATCGACGGCCACAATAGATGGCTCATTGAGAACGACGCCCTGCCCACGAACATAAACAAGAGTGTTAGCGGTGCCAAGGTCGATAGCAATATCGCGTCCGATGCCTAGTGGGTTGCCACGAGCCATGTGTCGACCTCCCTTTCAAGGAACTCTCTTAATAATGAATTACGTAAGAAATTTGGGAGTACTACAAACCTGGAAAGAAAATTTGAATTTCACGTGCTGCCGAGTCGGCAGAGTCGCTGCCGTGTACAAGGTTCTCGGTGAAGAGAGTTCCGAGGTCGCCGCGAATGGTTCCGGGCGCTGCGCTACGTGGGTTCGTTGCACCCATCATGGCGCGCACAATTTCCCACGTGTCTTCTGGACCTTCAAGAACCAAGGCAACAACAGGGTTACGACCCATGAAGGCCACGAGGTCTGCGTAGAAACCCTTACCCACATGCTCTTCATAATGGCGAGCCAAGGTTGCTGCATCGAGGGTACGCAACTGCATCGCCGCAATTTTCAAGCCTTTGGTTTCAAAACGAGTAAGGATGTTCCCTACAAGACCACGCTCTACTGCGTCTGGCTTCAAAAGGACAAGTGTTTTGGTGCTCATTTTCCCATTCTAGGGATATTTCTAGGGCAAAACCCTCAACACATGACTTCTGGCAGCACCCACAACATAAAGAGACCCCGTAATGAGTACGGCATCGTCGGCAGAAGCGTTGAGAAGTGCCCGATTACACGCCTCCCCTACATCATCGAAGGCCACCACATCGTCACATCCCATCTCTTTGGCGATGTCGCGAAGATCTCGAGCTGGCATTCCCCGCGGGCTGGGCGCCGTACAACACACCACTTGGTCGAACTCGTCTACACGCAATGCCGACAGCAACTCGTAGGCATCTCTGCTTTGCAGCATTCCCACCACCAAGCGCCGTGACCCCACTGGGTCGAAGTCACTAAAGAAAACTTCCGCACATACATCGGCGCCTGCGGCGTTATGTGCCCCGTCAATAATGACCAATGGCTGATAGTGCAACACTTCAAATCGCCCGGGCATTTCCACGGACGCCAGTCCCCCTTCAAGCACATCACGATGAATGGCTTTTGCAAAAAACATTTCTACAGCGGCTATTGCGGCGCTCGCATTATCGCCTTGGTGCCGACCGTGAAGCGGAATAAAAATATCGCTGTACAGCGCGTACGGTGTGCGTACGTCAATGAGTCGACCGCCTAGTGCTAAGTGATTGTCTTCACAAACAAAGTGCTCGCCACGCCGTGCCGCATGGGGTGCCGCCTCTAAAAAGAAATCGGCGAGCTCGCTTGTTTCATCTCCAATGACCACATCGGAGCCTTCTTTAATGATGCCCACCTTTTCGCGCGCAATGTCGAACACGGTAGGGCCGGCGTATTCAGTGTGATCAAGAGCAATATTGGTAATGACCGCCACATCGGCATGCACAACGTTTGTGGCATCCCAACGACCCAGCATGCCCACTTCTATCACCGCAACGTCAACGGCAACATCGGCAAAATGTCGCAGTGCAACTGCTGTAAGAATTTCAAAAAATGATGGGTGCACACCAGCAAGTACTTCAACTTCTGCAATTGCCGCTATTTGATCGGCAAAATCGGCATCGTCAATGGGGTCACCGTCAACCATAATACGCTCGTTAATGCGCTCTAAGTGCGGGCTCGCAAACGTTCCCACCTTGAGCCCGTGGGCCATCAACAATTTGGTAATAATTTGCGAAGTAGAGCCTTTGCCATTGGTTCCCGTTACATGCACAACCTTGTATGCACTTTGTGGCTCGCCTAGAAGGTTGGTAATCGCGGTGATTTTGGTGAGCGACGGATCTTCCACTCGTCCTGTTCGCTCAAAGTTGGAATGCTCATCAAGATATGCAAGAGCCTCGATGTAATTCACAATTGTCGCAACCGATCTGACAACAGTTACGACGCAGCGCGACGCTGGCGGGGAGCTTTGCTGCTACCGCGCATCACAATGAGTGGCGCTGATTTTTCAATGACGGAACTTTCGGTGACCACTATTTTTGCAACATCACCCATACCAGGAACTTCGTACATCGTATTGAGAAGCACATCTTCCAAAATAGAACGAAGTCCGCGAGCGCCCGTACCGCGAGTGAGTGCTAAATCGGCAATAGCACGTAACGCTGCGGGTTCAATTTCCAGTTCAACGTCTTCAAAACCAAAGACCTTTGCGTACTGCTTCACCAATGCATTCTTGGGTTCAGTCAAAATGCTCATGAGTGATTCATGGTCGAGGCTATGAACAGCGCCGATCATGGGCAAGCGGCCAATGAATTCAGGAATCATTCCGAACTTCAACAAGTCTTCGGGCAACACTTGCGCAAAGAGTTCGCCTGGGTCACGCTCAGACTTCGACAACACTGTTGCGTGGAAGCCCATGCCCTTGTGGCCAATACGTGATTCGATAATGGAGTCGAGCCCGGCAAATGCCCCGCCACAAATAAACAGAACGTTCGTAGTGTCAATTTGAATGAACTCTTGATGCGGATGCTTACGGCCGCCTTGAGGTGGCACCGACGCAACTGTTCCTTCAAGAATTTTCAACAACGCTTGTTGCACACCTTCACCCGAAACGTCGCGGGTAATTGATGGGTTTTCGCTTTTCCGAGCCACCTTGTCGATTTCGTCGATGTAGATGATTCCTGTTTCAGCCTTTTTGACATCAAAGTCAGCTGCCTGCAAAAGCTTGAGCAAAATGTTTTCTACGTCTTCGCCTACATAACCAGCTTCGGTCAAAGCGGTGGCGTCGGCAATAGCGAAAGGAACATTGAGCATGCGCGCCAAAGTTTGAGCCAAGTGCGTTTTACCGCAGCCCGTTGGTCCGAGCATTAAAATGTTGCTCTTCTGCAGTTCTACATCGTCACGACGTGTGGCCGTTGAAGAGATCTGGTGCTGGATGCGTCGATAGTGGTTGAACACGGCAACGGCGAGAACCTTCTTTGCCTGTTCTTGGCCAACTACGTATTCGTCTAGAAAGGCGCGGATTTCTCGAGGCGTAGGCAGTTCTTCAAAACGAACGTCACCCGTTTCTGCAAATTCCTCTTCAATAATTTCGTTGCAGAGTTCAATGCACTCGTCGCACACGTATACGCCAGGACCAGCGATGAGCTTCTTCACTTGTTTTTGCGATTTACCGCAAAACGAGCACTTCAGCAATTCTCCAGAATCACCGAATTTTGCCACGAGGCCCTCCCAATACGTTGGTCAGCGGATCGGCCCGGAACGGTCGGTCAGCTGACGACTAGATATCACTCCATCGATAATGCCATACGCGAGTGCCTCTTGTGCTTCCATTACGAAGTCACGGTCAGTATCGGCATGAATTCTTTCAATGGGCTGCCCCGTGTGGTCGGCCAAGATTTCTTCCAAAATGTCGCGCATTCTCATGATTTCACGGGCTGCGATCTCTAAATCGGTCACCTGCGAGTAGCCAACCTGCGCATATGGCTGATGCAAAAGAACTCGAGCATGGGGCAAAGCAAGGCGCTTCCCCTTCGTTCCAGCAGCCAAAAGCACTGCAGCTGCCGATGCCGCTTGCCCGAGGCAAATAGTGGCAATGTCGTTCTTAATGAACTGCATGGTGTCGTAAATGGCAAAAAGAGCCGTGATATCGCCACCAGGGCTATTGATATAGATGTTGATGTCTTTATCGGGGTTTTCACTCTCAAGGTGAATGAGTTGAGCACAAATGAGGTTGGCAATGGTGTCGTCGATGGGTGTACCAAGAAAGATGATGTTCTCTTTCAGCAAGCGACTGTAGAGGTCATAAACACGCTCGCCACGGCTCGTTGTTTCGGTGACGTTGGGAACGTAATAGTTCGAAATGCTGTTCATAGAGCCTCAGTGCTTTTTAGATGTCGTTGCTGGTTCAAAAACTAGTCGTGATCGTGGTCGTGATCATGATCATGGTCGTGATCGTGGTCAGAATGTCCGAGCACAGTGTCGCGATCGAGGGCATTTCCGTCGGAGTCAACCATTGTCACATTGTGCAATAGCCAATCGAGGGCTTTCGATTTTGCAATTTGTGCCGACAAATCGGGGATTGCGTCATTTTTCTCGTATGCCTTACGTACCTGAGCGACTTTTTGACCCACTTGCATTGCTACACGCTGAAACTCGAGGTCGAGATCGTCGGAAGTGACTTCAAGATCTTCCGCCACTGCCACCGCGCGCAAAGCAAGGTCGGCCTTGGCAGCTTTCTGTGACTGACCGCGCATTGATTCAATGAACGCATTGGTGTCTTGGCCTGTTGCCGACAACCACTGGTCGAGTGCAATGCCTTGAGCCTGAAATTGTTGAATGGTTTTTTGCACGCGATTTTGCAAATCGCTTGCCACCATTATTTCCGGCGCATCAATATCGACCAGTTCTGCTAGCGCGTCGGTTACTCGTTCCACCAGCAAATTGCGAGCCTGGTTCAACTTAATGCCACTAATGCGCTCGGTAATACCTGCACGCCAAGCGTCAACCGTGTCGTGTTCTGCAACGTGTTCCGACACCCACTCGTCGGTGAGTTCAGCAAGTTCAAGCACCTGCACGCGCTGCACGGTGACCGTGAAATCGGCAGCTTGTTCCGTGCCATTTGGTATGGCCGTGAAAGTAAGTGTTGCGCCTTTCACCGAACCAGTTACTTCTTCGTCAAACGTAGGAGCAACCCAACCGCGACCAATTTCATATACCCAATCGTCGGTATTGAGCCCTGGAACTGGGTTGCCATCGCGTGCACCTGCAAGATCGACAGTAATGTAGTCTCCTGCTTGTGCCGGACGATCGACGTCGGCAAGTTCGCCATGGCGACGACGCTCAGAAGACATTGCTTCAGTGATGTCTTCTTCTGCAGCAACAATTGCTGGCAATTCAACACGCAGACCTTGGTAACCAGGCACCGTTACAACAGGACGCACTTCACACGTTGCATCGAAAGCAACGACGCCATCTTCTTCACCAGAAATGAGTGAGACATCGGGAGTGGCGATGAGATCGATACCGTGCTCGCGCACTGCTTGAGCCAAGTACACCGGCACCGAGTCTTGAATTGCTTGCTGGCGGGCAGCGGAAATACCGATGCGGGCCTCGAGTAATTTGCGCGGCGCCTTGCCATCGCGAAAGCCCGGCATGCGGACTTCCTTGGCGATTTTCTTAAAGGCCATGTCGATACCGCGGTCGAGTTCCGACTGCTCTAACTCGACAGAGAGTTTGACTTTGTTGTCTTCGAGGGTTTCAAGAGTGCTTTTCACAGGATGCTGAGTGTATCGGGAAGCATGGATGTGGGGTTTACCACCCTCTATGAGCAAGAATAGGGAGATGACGTACTGGAAGCCTCATGCCCTTGCCACTCCGCACCCCGACCAAATTGACTTGCGCAATGGAGACAAGGTCGTTTCTATTGTCGATATGCGCACTGAAGACGGCACGGTTGCTTCTGGCACACCCGGCAAAGTGATTTTGTCGAATGGGTTCAATTGGCAGCGCTACCGCGTTCTTTTTGCCAACGGCGTGGAAATGGGTGACCTCGACCAGCGACACATCGCACCGACTGGCCGCACAGCGAAGCGTCTTATTAAGGCCGCGCGCCGATAAGGTCTTCTTTTCCGGGGTGTGGCGCAGTTGGTAGCGTGCCTGGTTTGGGACCAGGAGGCCGGGGGTTCGAGTCCCCCCACCCCGACAACTCATCGGAAATCAATACCTCACATCGAGCAGCAGTTGCCAGTGTAGCAATTCCCCCCTATTGTGACTAATAGCACGCCAATCACGGCGAGTTGAATAGCAGCTCAATCCAATGAGGGGTATCACATGATCCAGGGTTCAACCACACGTTCTCGAGTGATGAAGAAGGTAGGAGCCGGTATTGCACTTGCTCTTCTCGCTTCCACCGTGCCAATGGCAGCTAATGCGGCCAAGCAAGCTCCAGCTAGCGCCGACAAGCCAGTATCTGGCGGAAAAATCACAGTTGGCGTCTTCGACACCTTTGCCGGATACTGCATGAAGCAAATCCTTGCCAACTCTGCACTCGGCGGCGCACGAAGCATTGCCGAAACCCTCTTCGAGCGCAACAGCAGTGGCAAAGTGGTTCCCTTCTTGTTGAAAGGCGTGACTCCTAGTGCTGACTACAAAACTTGGAACCTGGAAATTCGCAAAAAAGACGATGGAACTCCTATTCAGTTCAGTGATGGTGTTGCGTGGAATGCCGATGCTCTCATTGCCAACTTCAACGCCATCCGTGGCCTCACTTATGTAGCCAACCTTTCTAAGGATACCGAAAAGAACTTCTTGGGTTCCACAGCAGTAGCCACAGGAAACATTGTGAGCACCACCAAGGTCGACGACTACAACGTCACGGTCAAACTCAACATGGCTCAAGCCGACTTGCGCGAATTGATGTATGCCTCTGGTCGTTTCATCATGCGTTCACCAAATATGTTCAAAGACCCGGCTTCGTGTGCATCCACTCTTGTCGGAACTGGCCCGTT
>CAMBPP010000009.1 GCA_945869715.1 Bifidobacterium breve | reverse complement strand
ACTCACTACAACCCTTGAAAGAGCGCGTAGAGGCTTGCTTCCATGGCGCGGCTATAAGTACGGGCTGCACCGTAGAAGTGGAATGGGAAAACCATGCCTATGCAGACATGCGCGATTCAGAGTCACTATTGAATCTGTATCTGCGTAATGCACAGATTGTCGGACGCTCGCCGCAACGCCCCACAAGCGACTCGGTTGTTGTTGGCTCAACCGACATGGGGAACGTCAGCTATCTCGCGCCGTCCATTCATCCGATGATCCAAGTTGCGCCTCACGGCGTACCAATACATACCCCGCGCTTTGCCGAGTACGCCGGAGCCGAGGAAGGTGACCGGGCGGTGATCGACGGAGCAAAGATTTTGGCACTCACGGCTCTTGATGCCCTACTGGACGACGTTGCAGGTGCCGAAACAGCATCAGAGTTCTCCCGTATTGGCCCCCGACCCGTCGGACTTATTTAGTAGATGATCACGCAACCTGATGCCCGCGACTTCTAACATTGACGGTCGTGACGGTCTATGTACCCGAGGAGTTCACTCCCGCTGAATCTGACATCTTGAAACGGTATTTCACCAATCTCGATTCGCCTGTATTTGCTCTTGTTAATCTCCCAGAAGTGGTGAAGGGCGCTCTTTTCGCCCGTTACAGCCGCAGTGCAAAAAGTTTGCGAAGGCTGTTTCTCGATGAGTTTGTGAATGAACTTGAGGTCCAAGGAGATGTTTCACTCGATGCAACCATTGGCATTGAACGTGCCGAAAGCCTTTATGAAAAAATCTTCGTGGAATATGGAGATGACTCTGTTGCCCAATTAGGTGGCGTGCACTTGGCTTGCGAGCAAGCATCAAACCTGTTGACTAAAATTCTTGAATGGGGTCGCTTGATGAGCTACCTCGAGCAAAGCACGCGTTACATCTCTTATGACAACCGTCTGGGTGGTAGGTACCGTTTTTATCGCGATCCGGAAGTGTTGTCTGGTCGTTTTGGCACACGGTACGTAGGCGATATGGACCGCATGTTCGATACCTACAGCGGTCTCGTAGAGTCGCTGACTACTCATGTGCGCAAAGTTGTTCCACAGGGTCCGAAAGACTCAGACTTCATCTACCGGCAAGCCACGAGAGCTAAAGCGCTCGACGCTGTGCGTGGAGTATTGCCTGCCTCTGCACTGTCGAATGTAGGGATATACGGAAGTGGCCAGGCGTATGAAGCGCTGTTGCTGCGCATGCGGGCGAACCCTCTGCCAGAAGCTCGCCTCTACGCCGACCTCATGCTGACGGAACTGCGCAAAGTAGTTCCTAGCTTCCTGCGCAGAGTCGACCAGCCAGACCGCGGCGGACGTTGGTCGCAATATCTCTCAGACACGTCAATAGATACACATAGCGTTGTACATGAGCTCTTCGCAACAGAAGAAATAGAGCTAGAAGAGTCTGTTGTTTTGAGTGACTTCGACCCTGAAGGCGAAGACAAACTATTAGCCGCAATTTGCTATAGCCATTTAACGCTGAGTGAGTCGCAGATTTATAAAAAAGTTCAAGGTATGAGCCATGACGAAAAAGTTCGTCTCATCCGCGCCTACGTAGGAGATAGAACAAATAGGCGCCATCGCCCAGGACGCGCCTTTGAACGTACCGACTATCGCTTTGATGTGTTATCTGACTACGGAGCATTTCGCGATATGCAGCGTCACCGCATGCTCACCATCGAGTGGCAGCCGCTGACGCCGAATCACGGGTATGTTCGTCCAGATATTGTTGACGATGCGTCTCAAACTTCAGCATTCGATGAGGTGATGGACCGTTCTGCAGATCTTTACGACGCACTTCTTCCTGAATATCCCACTCAGGCTGCTTACGCCGTTTCGATGGCATATCGCATTCGCTATGTCATGCAGTTCAATGCTCGAGAAGCGATGCACATGCTTGAATTGCGCTCGAGCCCACAAGGCCACCCCGCGTACCGCAAGGTGGCCCTCGATATGCATGCACTCATTCGCGACCAGGCCGGTCACAAGGCTGTGGCAGAAGCAATGATCCACATGACGACAGAGGTACCAGAATTGGAACGCCTTGAATCGGAACGTCGCCAAGAGGCAAAGCGCAACGGGTGACCACCATCACAAAAGGTTGTAAAACGGTAAAAACGCAAATATTTCGTGAGTTTTTCGCACGATTTGCACGGATGCACCGCCGAGCACCTATGGTACGCGCTGAAGGTGAGCAGATTGTCTACAGTTCGCTCGCCCCCAATGTAATAACGAAAGGTTTCGGTTTATGGCCAGCAGCAAAAAGAAGCCAGCTAAACAAATAGATATTGATCCAGAAGATGAAGTAATTGAAATTGAAGAAGGCGACGACGTAGACGCCATTGCACTTGTTGAAGACCTTGACCCCGATCTCGACCCCGAAGATCTTGCAGAAGAACTAGAAGACGACCCGCTGCTTGAAGATGAAGATTTTGTCGCCGCAGACGAAGATGAAACAGACGACGCAGAAGCGATGACGCCTGCATCTCGTCGTGCTGCAACTGGCGATGAAGAAGATGATGATGATCTCACCACACCAGACGATGTTGAAGAAGATCTCGATAAAATTCTGAAAGATCGCCTCGTTGCCGCCGACGATGTCCCGATTGAAGATGACGACGAAGAAGGCGAAGTTGACGAACGCAATACCGATGGCGACCGACTACAGCCGCGTCAAGTTGGTGAAGAGATGTGCGCACAGTGTTTCCTTTTGGTGCGTCGTAGTGCTCCAAACTGTCCAGTCGGCGATGATGCTTGCCCCATTTTTGCAGTGAAGTAAGAGACGGCAAACATGAAACAACAAACGTTGAAGGATCTGACAACTCGCGTCGATCAGCATCTCAGAAATGCCCGCTTCATAGGGAAACTATCTGTTGATGTAGCGCAAAAGAAAATCCAGCAGTTCTGCGCTACTTCTCATAGGACTTCTGAAAATGTTTCCGATCTCCCGAAAGAAACCGTAGAGCCTTCTTTTGATTTGCCAATTGAGAACTATGACGCGTTAACCGCTAGAGAGATCGTGGCGGCCCTGAAAGGCTGCTCAGCAACCCAATTGTTGGTTATCTTCAACTACGAAAATACTCATCGTCAACGCAGAACCATCTTGAAAGCCGCTAGTCCAAGCGATGAGTAGGGAAGTAGCGCTAGCTACTCACCTTGTGGGGTCACTTTGCTTCAACGTATTTGAAGTTGCACAATCCGATGCAGTTTTACTCGCCATAAAAAGTTCTACTGAGACTGCTCTAAGTTCGCAGCGCGGAGCATCTGCCTGGACGTTTCTGAAAGCATTGCTCAGCGAAACATCTAGTAGCAAGCAATTTTCATTATTGTGCGAAATTGACAATATTGCTGTTGGATACTTATTCGGCACCATCATTGGTAATCGCTGCATCGTTACAGCTCTATACGTTGAAGAGAAGTGTCGGTCTCTAGGAATTGGTGCTCGTCTTTTGACCTGCGCGCAGCAGTTCGATGCCAACGCCAACGAGACTCTCGTCTGTGTATTGCCTGGGCAAAGAGAATTGAAAAACTTGTGTGAGCAAGCAGGGCTTCCCGCTCAACTCATATTTGCCGGAACGCCTTAACGAGCTTTCCAGTTCGGAAGTCGCTTCTCGATAAACGCAGTAAGGCCTTCTTTGGTGTCTTCAGAAGCCATGATTGCACCAAACTCTGCATTCGTCATAGTGATGAGATTTTCATCAGTTTCAAATGCCGAGGCAAGCACAACCTTGCGGCTAGCCCAAACAGCGAGAGGAGCAGCGGCGCAAATGCGCTCGGCAATCTCTAACGCTTTTGGCATCACTTGGTCTGGAGACACAACGTGATTCACGAGACCAAGCTCGTAGGCCCTTTGTGCAGCAAGTGGTTCGCCAGTGAGAATGATTTCCAGCGCGGCACCGCGACCTATGGCTCGTGGCAAGCGAAAGAGTCCTCCTGCTCCTGCAATGAGATTGCGTTTCACTTCAGCAAGCCCGAATGACGACCTATTGCTTGCCACCACAAGATCGCAGGACAAGACAATTTCACAGCCACCCGCGGTTGCTAAACCATCAACCGCAACAATGATTGGTTTACGACGCTCGCGGTAAGCAATACCAGCAAAACCGCCACGCTTTGTGCTTAAGCCACCGGCGTTACCAGAGTTGATTGCTTTGAGATCTGCCCCCGCACAAAAAACAGGCTTCTCTTGGCCCGCAGTATTTGCAGTAATGATTCCGACCCAGATCTCGTCATCTGACTCGATGCTGTCGATTGCTGCTTCAACGCCACTTGCAACGTCGCCATTGACGGCATTGCGGGCTTCTGGACGGTTCAGCGTGATGATGCCAATGCGGCCACGCTTTTCAAAAAGGACGATGTCTGACATTACGACATCTTAGGACCCATAGTCCAGCGAGATGAATTTATGCTTCTGTTGACTCTGTAGGTGTCTTGACTGGCTTTTTCTTCTCTACCGGCCGTGTAGGGCGCAATGGGCGCGGCATAGCGGTTCCTGGCGTCACGACGATGCTGAATAATGCAGCGATCTTCGGAATTGACGGAGCAAGACGAGTGATGGTGGTTGCCAATTCAGTGGTCACCGTATTTGGCGGGGCCGGCGCGATGAGCTGTGATCTCACCGGGCTAAATGCAGCAGCTTCGAGCACTGCAATCCAGCGATCGCTTGGTGCATCGGCTTCAAGATTTTGTGAAGCAGCAGCGGCAAGGCGCGAACCTAGTTCTGAAGGGAACGGTGCCCCAGCCTTAGGGGGCTGCGAAGACAACTTCAAGGCACGGACAATACGGCCAACCTTGAGTGCTGCGTCGATATCGGACAGCCATTCTTTTTGATCTTTTTCTTGGCGCGCTACGAGTCCTTCACGAAGAGCCTTTGCGATAGCGCGTGTGGTTTCATCGCGTGCGATGGCAGGGTCATCGCCAGAGGTAACAACCGAACGCAGATCGCGTAAATCGAGTGTGTCGAGATCGGCAATAGCAGCATCGGCACGATCGAGCCATTCAGCTACGCGCAATTGAGGTAGAAGGTTTTCAGCCATTTGGATGAGACCATCCGCAGGAACGAGTTCTTTTCCTTCTTGTTTCAGAACTTTATTTTGGTCTGCGATTGCGGTGCGTACTGCTGGGATACCGCCAGATAGCACACGCTCTGCAATAGCACTTTGTGCTTCGGGAAGATTTGCCAAAATTGTGTTGCGATGCGCGCGACCAGGCTTCAAGCGTTTTGCGCGTGGACGTTGCGGCAGATCTGGTGGAGGAGTGAACGATGGACGGCGACGAGTTTCGGAACCTTCAGGGCGCGATTCACGAGTTTTGCCTTCTTCTTTTGCACCGTCTTCACGACGAGGGCGACGTGGACCTTTGTCTCCGGGTTTGCTATCGCCAGGCTTGTCGTTACGACGACCGCTGCGCTTATCGCCAGAAAAAGTACGCTCAGCGCGTGGAGCTTTGGTTTCCATTACTGCTTGGAATGGTTTGTCCGAAGGAAGGATTTCAATTCTTTCCAATTTTTCGACGCGTTGCTTGCCAGCAACAACGCCCAAAATGGTGATGCCATCGATAGCAAAATCGGCATCTGCCTTTACTACGTCTCCCACTTTGTGAGAAGGAGACAGAATGGATCCGTCGAGCACACCTTTAGGATTCTTGGCTCCCGCTGCTCGCCAGTTCCACGAACCGTCGGGGCTACTACTAGTGAGTTCAATTTCAATCCTGCGCGACATAGGCAAGGAACGCTAACGGGAAAAACAGGATATTTCTCTGTTCGCGTGACATTGTCAGTGGTGCGTCTTGCACCATTAGTAACATGACGGTGTGCCTATTTATGCTCTTGGAACCCAGGTTCCCAACATTGACCCCACTGCCTATGTTCATCCCGATGCAGTAATTATTGGGAGTGTAACTATTGGACCCGAATCCACCATTTGGGCCGGAGCAGTTCTTCGCGGAGATGATGGCAAAATCGTCATTGGCGCCCGCACCAGCATTCAAGATGGAACGGTCATTCACACCACTGCGATGTATCCAACAACAGTGGGTGACGACTGCGTCATTGGCCACATTGTTCACCTAGAAGGTTGCACAATTGAGAGTAACGCTCAAGTGTCAACGGGGGCCATTGTGCTGCACCAAGTGGTGGTACGTTCTGGCGCAATCGTTGCAGCCAACGCTGTTGTACTGAATGGAACCGAGGTGCCGAGTGGCGCGCTTGCTGTTGGGGCTCCAGCAATCATCAAGCTAGATCGCGCACGATCATCTGATATTGCAATGGGCGTTGCATCATACGTCGCAAAAGGTCATCGGTTTCGTAAAGAGCTTCGCCGCATCGATGAGTGATTCGTCTCAACCTATTAATGAAAACATCCTTCTTGAGATTTTAGTCGATCAAGAATTCATTGAAATTGTTAGCGATGCATTGTGGGCATGTGGGGCACAAGCCGTTGAGGTAATAGACGATTTGCAACAAAGTGTTGTTCGCACTCATCTGGGCAATGACCCGCTAGGGCAGTGGGAAACTTATGTTGAGCAGTTCGGTAGTGAAATAAACAGATTACGAGATTGGCCGGTACGGCTGTTTGCACAACAAATTGATGTGGCAAATACATGGCGTGAATTCGCCAAAATAACTCTTGTTGAATCTGTTGCTCTTATTCCGCAATGGAAAAAAGATGAATTCAATTACCCAGACCCATCACTGCTTCCTATTCTCATAGAACCTTATGGTTCATTTGGTATGGGTGATCACCCAACAACGCGAGCAACTCTCACCTTGGCACTCCAAAATATGCGAACAGTTGGTGATGCTCCACACATCCTCGACATCGGATGCGGATCGGGTGTGCTCAGTGTTGCATTAATAAAAAAATTTAATGCAACAGCACATGGAATAGATCTTGCTGCGACCGCTATTGAGGCAAGTATTTTCAATATACAACTCAATGGTGTAGAAGGTTCATTCACTTGTCAACAAGGTGGTCTCGAGTGCATCTCTGGCACCTATACCCATGTCTTGGCCAATATTCTGGCTCCGGTATTGCTCGAGGGATCAGTGTCTATTGGCGGAGCAGTACAAAAAGGTGGTTATCTCTTTCTCAGCGGATTTACCGAAACACGAGAAAGAGACATCGTGTCGTGTTATGAAAAACTTGGTTTTTGCTATATCAACAAATGTGAAATTGATGGTTGGCTGGCTCTCAGCCTGCAGCGCGTGAGCGAACACCTATTGGCGCAATGAGATGAAACCCGGCGCTATGACGTTCTTCCTCGGACTCGCCACCCCAAAAACCATATTCATGATTCTCTCGAGCAAAACTGCGGCAGGTGTCGAGCACACTGCAAGACATGCATACTTCACGGGCCATTGCTTCGCGGCGCAAACGTGACTGAGGACGTTCAGCTGCTGGGGGAAAAAACACCGTGGTGAGTCCGCGACAAGCGCCCTCGTTCATCCATTTCTCCACAGCAAAATCGCGCCTGGAATAAGATTCAATTGCCGCCATCACACACCCCCCGATGTCTTACCGAAATCCTATGAATTCTAACTGCATTTAACTCAGCAGTCAATTAAGTATTTATTCGTTAAGTTACTATTTGGTAAATGGCTTCAGCGAAGGCCTTCACATCACTGGGCTCAGTATCCCAAGACGTCATCCATCGTACGCGATGTCGTGCTGGTTCCCAATCCCAAAAGAAAGACACCTCTCGTAATTCCACAGCATGAGCAGGCGAAATGGTGGGGTACAGGCTGTTCACCGCTGGTGACTCTGTCAACTCCAAAGAGTGAATTGATTTCACGGCGTCAAATAGGGCAGCCGCCGCATCATTAGCAGAGGCTCCGAGCGTCACCCACAGGTCATTGTTCAGCACTGCAGCAAATTGTGCAGAAACAAAACGCATTTTGGAGGGAAGCTGCGTTGTTTGCTTTCGCGCGTAGGGTGCGTATCTCAATGCACGTTGGGCATTCTCTTGTGAAAAATCTTTATACGAATGCGCCCGAGCTGCTCCTTGTGGAAAATAAAGAACCGCTTCTCCGTACATCAAACCATTTTTTGTTCCACCAAAGGTAAGTACATCAACACCTGCATCGACGGTAAATTGACGTAGAGATGAAATTCCTCCTAACGCCGCAGTTGCATTAGCTATTCGTGCGCCATCCATATGCACCAATAGGCCATGCTCATGAGCACACCGGCACAACTGTTCAATTTCCTGCGCTGTATATAGGGTTCCTAATTCAGTCGGCTGAGTAAGAGATACAACACGCGGTTGAACGTGATGCATGACTCCAATGTCACCAGCTACTCGTTCAATGTCTTTCGTAGTCACTTTTGCGTCGGTACTAGGAACTGCCAGTAATTTGATTCCGGCTCGTTCCGGGGCGCCCGTTTCATCAATATGTAAATGCGACCATTGGCTGCACAGAACGGCGTCACCAGGCCCGCACAAACTAGAGAGCGCAAAGACGTTGCCCCCTGTGCCGCCAAAGACAAAGAATGCTTGTGTGCCTACACCGAAAATTCTTTCAAATTGATGTGAAGCCTCATCGGTAAAAACATCGCCACCGTAAGCAATGGCATGACCGAGATTTGCAGCTAGAAGGTTTTCCATGACCGCCGGGTGCACTCCAGCAAAATTGTCGGAAGCGAAACTTCGAAGAGAGGTGGGGGAAGATGACATCTCCATCAGTCTCGCAAACATTTCTCTCAATATGCCATAATATTGTCATGACGAAAATACCTGGTGAGCAGCAATGGCAGAGGAAAGCAACTCCCGATGGACCGCGCTGCAAATGGTGCCGCCGGGTGCTCCCTGAGCAATCTGGCCCTGGTCGACCACGGGCGTATTGCAGTCAGCCGTGTCGCCAATGGGACTGGGTGGCTCGCCAACGGGCCCGAGAAGTTCAACTCAGCGATGAGCAGTTAGTAATGGCGCGTGAAGAGCTCAACGATGTGCATGATGCGATGTACGTGTTGTCGTGCGCTGTACAAGATGTTCAACGGGATCTCGCAGAGAATAAGCAACCAAACGCCAAAGAATTGAGAGACATGCTGCAATGGATTTTGGAATGTGCTGAACCCATTGTGTCCCTACGACTGCGCCCATAATAAATGTTATGTAAATAAATTATCAATGCGAATATCGACAGATTTAAACGCCACTAACCTGCTCCTATGAGCACCCCCTCAAGCGAAACGTTCAGCCCAACGGCTCAAGCAATTTTGAGCGACTTAGAAGAACTTCGCGTCAAAGATATTCGTTGGCGCGACGGCAAGGCTTTTAGTTTGACCTATTGCGCTTCAGACGATGCACGGAATCTTTCTGAAACGGCCTACCGAATGTTCTCTCATGAAAATGCGCTCAACGTCGCCGCATTTCCGAGTCTCAAAAAAATGCAACAGGAAGTTCTCGACTTTGTGATGCAACTTCTCGAGGCGCCGCCCACCGGAGCCGGTTTTATGACCTCAGGAGGCACCGAGAGCCTCGTTCTCGTTGTCTATGGCGCTCTTCAGCGAACTATTGCGCTCAGAGGCTCCGAACGCCCCCAAGATCAACGTTTCAATGTGGTCTTGCCCTCTACAGCCCATGCAGCACTCGAGAAGGGATGTGCTTACTTCAACGTAGAAAGTCGCCGTGTTCCGGTTCGGGCAGATTGGCGAGCCGATGAGCAAGCCATGATTGCCGCATGCGACGAAAACACCATTCTCGTGGTCTGCTCAGCCCCACAGTATCCGCAAGGCGTAGTAGACCCCATGGAACTCATTGGCCAAGAGGCACTGCGACGAGGTATTCCCTTCCACATTGACGCATGCATGGGTGGAATGCTTCTCCCCTTTCTCGCACCTGCACATATGGCATGGAATTTTTCCGTTCCAGGTGTTACATCGATGTCGGTCGATCTGCACAAATATGGCTACACCGCAAAAGGCGCTGGCGTCATTATTTATGCGAACAAAGAATTACGTCACCACCAAACTTTCTTCACCGATAATTGGCTTGGCGGTATGTATGGGTCGTCGGGAATCTTGGGCACTAAGAGCGGCGGCCCCATCGCATCTGCTTGGGCAATGGTTCAATACTTTGGCCACGACGGTTATCGCGACCTTGCACTTATAGCGCGAAAGGTTGCACTAGAAATTGCACGACACATTGACGCCATTCCCGAACTTGTGTTGCGCGCCGAACCCGATACAACACTGATATGCATCGGAGCACGAGACCCTCAGACGCTTCCCATATTTTCTGTGTCACGATCATTACGGAAAAATGGCTGGTATGTCGATGAGCAAACACCGCCAGATTCCATACATCTCACTGTCAATGTGGTGCACGAAAACAGAGTTGAAGAATTTGTTGCCGATCTCAAAGCCGCTGTTCATCTGGCTCTCGAAAATGCTGACAGCACAATTAGCAGTGCTCCCCTGCCATACGGATCTGTTTAAACGCGTCAATACTGAAATGAGGATCCAATGAAGTTTGGAATATTTCTTCCGCCAATGCACCGCACAGGCATTAATCCCACGCTGTTACTGCATAGAGATCTTGAACTTGTGCAGTGGCTCGATGCGTTCGGCTACGACGAGGCATGGATCGGCGAACACCATTCTGCAGGTTCCGAACTCATTGCTTCGCCTGAAGTGTTCATTGCTGCAGCTAGCCAACGAACACAACACATCAAGCTAGGCACCGGAGTGAACTCACTTCCCTACCATCACCCCTTCATCCTTGCCGATCGTATTGTCATGCTCGATCATCTCACTCGTGGACGAATGATGTTCGGCGCAGGGCCAGGTCAGCTCACAAGCGACGCTGCCATGCTCGGAATTCCAGCCGACCGGCAACGCCCACGAATGGAAGAGGCATTTGACGTAATGATGCGATTATTCGCCGGAGAAACGGTGACGAAACACACCGATTGGTTTACCTGCGAAGAAGCCGTTCTTCAAATGAGGCCTTATTCCAAGTTCCCTGTTGCAGTTGCATCGTCGCTTTCGCCCTCTGGTTCGAAACTAGCTGGAAAATATGGAGCCGGCCTGTTGTCAATTGCAGCTACCGAACCAGCAGCGTTCCAAGTGCTCGACTACAACTACTCCGTTTGGCAAGATGAAGCTTCACGTCATGGTCACAGCGTGGCGCGCGACCAATGGCGCCTCATGGGCCCGATGCATATTGCAGAAACCGAGAAGCAAGCGAAGGAAAACTGCCGCTATGGGCTGCAATGGGTCTTTGAGTATCTCTCTCACATCATTCCCATGGGAGACCCAAATGATCCTCCTCCCCCAAGTGACTTCGACGACTTTGTTGATTTTGCAAATGAAACTGGACGAATGGTCATTGGCACGCCGGAAATGGCGATAGCGCAGCTATCTCGGCTAGAGGAAAAGACCGGCGGATTCGGCACTTACCTCTTTTTAGGCGCCGACCTCGCCGATTGGGGCGCCACCAAACGCAGTTACGAACTATTCGCAGAAAGCGTGATGCCACATTTTCAGGACCAATTACGTCCTCCGCAGCAAAGTTACGACAAAATTATTCTTGCGGGTTCGCGGTGGGTTGACGCAACTCTTGGCGCCCAATTGAACGCCATTGCCGCGTATGAGCATGAAAAAGCGGAACGCATCAACTAGATTTACGGTACAACTTAATCACACTCTCGCTGGGAGAGAACCCTTCATCTGGTGCTTACAAAACATCAGTTGAGGGTCGCCGAAGGAGCAACCGCCCCGGAACCTCTCAGGCCAAAGGACCGGCGAGAAACTCACACGCTGGAAAGAATGTGCTTGCACATCACCGACGGGGAAAGCGATTAATTCGCGAAGCTCTCAGGTTCCCAGACAGCGGGGGCTGTTCAACGTTTTTAACGACCCTAAAAGAACAGCATGTTGCTGAAACTGGAGCCTCATATGAAGTTGTCACCTTCGCATTTTTCGCAAGATCGTTTTGTGCAGCGCCATATTTCCGACAATGAAAAAGATGTGCAAACCATGCTCGACGTGGTGGGAAGCATCAGCATCAGCGAGCTGTGTGCAGAAATTGTTCCGAGCAATATTGCGCTCGACACGCTTCTCGAGTTACCGGAGGCTGTCTCTGAGCGCGACGCCACCGCAGCGTTATTAGAACTCGCCAACAAAAACATTATCGGAAGAAGCGCCATTGGTATGGGCTACTTCGGAACCATTACTCCGCCAGTCATTAAGCGCAATGTGTTGGAAAATCCCGCCTGGTACACGGCATACACCCCATACCAGCCAGAAATATCTCAAGGTCGCTTAGAGGCGCTGTTGAACTACCAAACAATGATTTCAGAGATCTGTGGCTACGACATTGCCAACGCTTCCCTTCTCGATGAATCAACAGCAGCAGCCGAAGCAATGGCTATGGCTCACCGCGTTTCTTCATCAGAGTCGAACACTTTCTACGTTCATGAAGATGTACTGCCGCAAACGCTTGCCGTATTGCAAACACGCGCTGAGCCCATTGGCATCACCATTGAAGTAGGCAACCTCGACCTATCGAAATCACAAGAGTATTTCGGTGGTCTCATTTCAGTTCCTGGCGTCAGTGGCCACGTGCTTCGCGATGAAGAGATTGCAAGTTTCGCAGCGAATATGGCTGCCGTTAATGCAATCAGTATTGCCGCGGTTGATCTGCTGTATTCCTGCATTGCAACTCCAGTGGGTCATCTCAACATTGATGTTGCAATAGGCACCTCCCAACGTTTTGGAGTACCCCTCGGAATGGGCGGCCCGCATGCTGCCTTTATTGCAATCAAATCGGAGCATTCCCGTTCACTTCCTGGGCGGCTCGTTGGCGTTAGTACCGACACAGAAGGTCGACCCGCACTCCGGCTCGCTTTGCAAACCCGTGAACAACACATTCGCCGAGAAAAGGCCACATCGAATATCTGCACAGCTCAAGTCCTGCTTGCCAATATTGCAGGTTTTTATGGGTCTTGGCACGGTCGTGAAGGTTTGCAGAGCATCGCCTTACGTATTCACTCGTACACATCTGTTCTGAGAGCGGCTTTATTGAGCGCGGGACACACGGTTACGAACAACACTTGGTTCGACACCTTGAGCGTCGTTCCCCGCAGTGGTGATGCCGCAGCACTTGTTTCCACTGTTGCAAAAGACGAATGGTATTTACGCCATTCAACACCTAACGAAATAGGCATCTCGATAGATGAGACGATGACCATTGAAGATCTCAATACCCTTGCTGGTTTTTTTGGTTGTGCAGGTGAGATACAAAATTTATGGACAACCGAAGTCGAGTCGTGTCTCACTCAAGTGCGCAAAGACTCATTTCTCAATCACCGTGCATTCACCGAATATCGCACCGAACATGAGATGCTTCGCTATCTACGACAATTAGCCGATAAAGACCTTGCTCTTGACCGAACCATGATTCCTCTTGGCTCATGCACCATGAAGCTGAATGCCACTTCGCAAATGGAGCCCATCACGTGGCCGCAATTTGCAAATATCCACCCCTATGCCCCAACGAACACCCAGATAGGGTCACGCGAACTCATTGATCAACTCGAAAAATGGCTGTGCAGCATTACTGGCTACGACGCAATTAGTTTGCAGCCCAATGCAGGCAGCCAAGGAGAATTCGCTGGTCTTTTAGCCATTCGTGCCTATCACCAATCGCGTAACGAGGCACACCGAAATATCTGTCTCATCCCATCTAGCGCACATGGCACAAACGCAGCAAGTGCAGTGATGGCAGGCATGAAGGTGCACGTTGTGAAATGTGATGACGAGGGCAACGTAGATATGTCTCACCTTGAAGAATTATGCAATCAGCATTCAAATAATCTTGCAGCCCTCATGATTACGTACCCTTCTACGCACGGTGTGTTCGAAACAACAGTCACCAACATATGTGGTCTCGTCCATCTGCACGGTGGCCAGGTCTACGTCGATGGCGCGAATCTCAATGCTCTGGTTGGCTTGGCGCAGCCTGGGAAATTCGGTGCCGATGTGAGCCACCTCAATTTGCATAAAACGTTCTGTATTCCCCATGGCGGCGGAGGCCCAGGTGTAGGTCCTGTTGCCGTCAAGGCTCACCTTTCAGCCTTCTTGCCAGCAGTGCACCGGTACAACTCACCAAAACAACTAGAGGCAGCACCAGTAGGGCCAGTTTCTGGAGCACCATTTGGTTCTGCAGGAATATTGCCAATTCCGTGGATGTACATCAGCACAATGGGCCCGCATCAATTGCGCTACGCAACGCAGCGTGCCATTTTGCACGCCAACTACATCGCTCAAAAATTAGGAGATGCGTTTCCTGTTCTGTACACGGGAAGGAACAATCGCGTTGCCCATGAATGCGTTCTCGACCTGAGGCCGCTCACGAAGTCAACTGGTGTCACCGTTGACGACGTTTCTAAGCGCCTCATGGATCTGGGCTTTCATGCTCCCACAATAAGTTTTCCTGTAGCCGGGACATTCATGGTGGAACCAACGGAAAGCGAATCACTCAGGGAGATTGATCGGTTCTGCGATGCGATGTTGCTCATTAGACAAGAGATTCGAGATATTGAGAACGAGCTCATTGGCATCGACGAGTCGCCTTTGCGATTCGCGCCGCACACCGTGGTCGATGTCTCAGGCGAATGGACACGGAAATATAGTCGCAGCACTGCTCTCTACCCCAGTGTGACCGGTCTCGCCCGTAGTTACTTCCCGCCAGTGTCTCGCATTGACGCGGCGTCTGGTGATCGCAATCTCGTCTGCAGTTGTGCACCGTTAGAGCAATACGCTGAAACTCACTATCAGTCATCTTAAAGAAAGGCCGAGGAATGGAAAATGAAGATCTTGCGGCACTACTTGGTTCCGCACAACAAGTGCTTCAGCTTCTGGTGTCAGCCATGGAAGGCGCAGTTGAAACCATGCAAAACATCAACAGTGCTGCTGTTCGTATTAACTCGCTTCTCGATGAGATCGAAGAGCCGCTCCGCGCTGTTATTCCTTTTCTAACAAAAGCCGCTAAATAGCTTTTTTATAGAACGGGTACGGCACAACACGACCGGCTAGGTCGGTTCCACGAACGTCAATGGTAATCTCGTCGCCTATTTCGATAACAGGTTCTATAAATCCGAGCGCAATTCCGTGTTCAAGCATCGGCGAGAAATTCCCACTCGTCACCGAACCGATGACGGTTCCGTTTTTCAAAATGGAACTCCCCTCGCGTGGCGGACGCCGCCCCTCAGTAGATAGCCCAACAAGTTTCTTTGTCACACCCGACTCTTTTTCACGCAACACAGCTTCTTTGCCCTGAAATTGGTCTTTCTTCAAGCCGAGAACCCACCCTAGGTTCGCTTGTAGGGACGTGATTCCCGTGCCGAGTTCATGACCATGCAGTGGAAGCCCTGCTTCTAAGCGAAGTGTGTCGCGTGCTCCAAGACCAGCCGGAAGAGCACCATTGCTCACGAGTTGATGCCATAGTTCCGAGGCAGCAGAAACCGGAACGGCAATTTCAAGACCATCTTCGCCGGTGTAACCAGTACCGGCAACAACACAAGTACTTCCCATGATCTCGATGACCTGCACATGGTTACGTGCTACTTCGCTTGTTTCTAGAGAGATAGTGCTCATTAATTGACGGGCGAATGGCCCCTGCAAGGCGATTACACAACGAGTCTGAGTGGTGTCGACGCCACCTAAGTATTGAACTACGCGCTCCGTATTAGATGCATTGGGCATGACATCAAAAACATTTTCTGAAACCCACCACACAATGATGTCGTCGAGCACATCGGCGGTCACTGGGTCAAGCAGATGCGTGTATTGAGTTCTGCCCGGGGCAACCTTTCGTAAATCGTTAGACAAAACTTTTTGCAACGAATCAAATGCTTGAGGACCTTCAACACGAACTGTGCCTAAGTGGGAAACATCGAATACCACTGCAGAGTTCCGGCACGCAAGATGTTCTGCAATAGTTCCATTCGGATACGACATGGGCATCTCCCATCCGCCAAATTCAACCAGTTTTGCTCCGAGGGTACGATGCGCTGCGTTCAGTGCAGTAGTGCGCACGGTTCAACGGACTTCTAGAGTCCAACTACACGAGTGGCTATTGGGCTCACAACGTCGTCAATTACTTGCCAACCCATAGATTTGATTTCTGCGTCGATGGAATCTTTGACTCCAGACAACGGAAGCACATTCAGCACACCTTGTCCGTTACGCAATACGTCAATGAGATTCTCTCCATCACAAAAGACAACAGAAGAGCCGCTGATCACAACATGGGCTGAAGCAACATCGGTATTTAAATTGTTGCGCATGTAACGAAACACTTCGCGAACCGATTCCAACTTGATGCCCGCATCTAAAAGATTCTTAATGACCTTGAGTTCGAGAAGATCGCCGTAAGAGTATTCACGACGCGTGCCACTTCCAGTTGCAGCAGTGAGTGATGGGATAACCAAGTTGGTACGAGCCCAGTAGTCGAGCTGACGGTATGAAATGCCCACAATGTGAGCCGCCTTAGTACCGCTGAAACCTGCCATAAGTCTCTAGCCTACGATCTCTTGCAGGATGCAACAACAGTCAGTCGAAGAAGTCTTCTGGACTCACATTTTCAATGAAATCCTTGAATTCATCGATGATCTCGTTTTCGTTGTCCTGCTCTACAGCCACGTCTTTGCCGACAACCTTGCCCACCAGCTCTAACAAGTCGTCAGAGACGTATATGGGACAATTGACGCGTAATGCCAGCGCAACAGCGTCGGAAGGTCGGGCAGATACCGGCTCCACTTCCCTACGGGATACAAAATGAATTTCGGCGTAATAGGTTTCGTTCTTCACCTCAGTGATAACGACCTTCTCAATTTCGCTGCCAAAGTTCTCAATGACGGCAATACACAGGTCATGAGTGAGCGGACGAGGCGGTTCAATACCCTCTAAAGCAGCATGAATGGCCGAAGCTTCAGGACCGCCGATGTACAAAGTCATTACACGATGAGGTTCAATTTGCTCACGCAAGACAAGTACTGGTGCATTAGTAGGCATTTCAATGCGCACACCCACAACATCAAGTTCTTGCATGGGCAAAGATTACCCGAGCCCTGACAGGTCCGCCTAACGCGGATCTATAAATTGCTGAATTGCTTGACGCACCAAGACCTGGCGCAGATTTCCCGCATTCGTTACTAAAGCATCAAGAATTTCAAGTGATTCCTCACGAGCGGCCGGGTTCCTTTGGCGCAGCAATGGCATCAGGCGCTGCTCAAACAATGTTGCCTCTTTTTCTGCCGCGAGGCGCCACGACTTCAAATGCCGAATTTCAATGCCGAGATCGAGAAATGATTTGGCGATAGTTGCCACTTCACGAGCGTTTCCTTCGTAAAAACTCTCTCCGCCTACTGGTTTTGACACCAAAAGCCCGAATTGCTCTAACGCATCTACATCGCTCGCCAACAAACCCGAAAACTCCATGAGTGATTCCCGAGAAATGGGCCCAATAGCATCGTGCATCGATGCTTTCACTGTTGGCTCTGCAACACGCAAAGGGGGACGCCGCGATGTTGGGTGGGACCTTTCACTTTGCGCAACTACCTCTGGGTCAACGATGACGAAATCGCCCGTCTCGTCAATATCGCTAGACGGCACGCGAGAAATATTTCCGTTGTCAACTGCAGTCAACACCCGCACACGCGGTAGATCTTGACTCACATCGGTAACGCTTGATTCACGCAGCGACCGAGGAAGTTGACTGACTGGATTTGTAGGGTCACGAGGTACCGCACCCGACTCATCGAGACGATCACGGATTACTCGGAGTGGAAGGTAATTGGTTTCTTGCTCACGCAAAATATATTTCAGGCGATCTACTTCGGAGTCGGAAAACTTCCGATAGCCAGAAGCTGTTCGCTCCGGTTCAATGAGACCTTGACTCTCGAGAAAACGAATTTTTGAAATTGTGACATTGGGAAACTCTTCCAAGAGCAGCCCGAGCACTTCGCCAATACTTTTATACTTTCGCTCAGGCATTATCGACAGTCCTATCAAAAAACACAAGGCGGAATTTACCTATTTGCAGTTCGTCTCCATGCGCGAGCGCAACTTCGTCTACACGCTGTTGATTGACATATGTTCCGTTGAGAGAACCAACATCGCGCACCTTGTACTTACCTTCAAGGAAAATGACCTGGGCATGACGACGCGAAACCGTAATATCGTCGAGAGGAATATCGGATTGTGGGTGACGCCCGATATTTGTTGCACCCGCAATAAGAGCAAACCGATCTCCGTATTGCTCTCCGGTTCGAGATACCAGCACTGCCCCGCCAACGGGCACCTCTGCTGTATGGAAAACGATGTCATCGCTATGCGAAGAAGATTCTTGTAGGGCATCTACACGTGTCAAAGTGATTGTTCGATCGGAAGTGCTATCGAGCACTGCACCACACACCGAGCAAAATGCCGCTTTGGGCGGATTGCGGTGTGAGCACCGGTTGCAGTACACATACGACATTGCTATCCGCCAATAAGATTTTGGTAGGCAGAGCTTGATAACAATTGTTCGAATTGAGCAGGATCTGACAATTCAATTTCACAGATCCAACCGTCACCATATGGGTCGGAGTTCAATAATTCGGGGTTCTGAACAAGAGCGTCATTCACCTGAGAGACTTTCCCCGACAATGGTGCATAAATATCAGACACCGACTTCGTACTCTCTACTTCCGAAAAGCTTTGACCCAATGCAACAACGGCCCCGACCGTGGGGATCTGCACGAAAACCACATCGCCAAGTGCATCTTGTGCGTAGTCGGTGATGCCAATGCGAATGCTATTTCCACTCAGCCTTGCCCATTCATGGTCGGCGCTATAGCGGAGATCTTCGGGGATGTTCATTGTCATATGGTACTTCTCCCCGCTCTACCGGCGCGGAGATGCTCTACAACCGCTGGCAAATAACGCCAGGCGGTGAGATAGCTCAAAAAGAGGCCAGGAACAACAAGCAACCATCCAACGACGAAGAACAGATCTTCCACTGCAATGCCACTATGCGCAAGGGTGAGGGCCGGAACGGCGAACATCAATATGAACGTTGCCCACTTACCGAGATAGGTCACAGAAAAGCGCTCCATTCCAAATGCGGTTGCTATGACCATCAATAGACCAATTCCCGTCTCGCGGAATAAAATGAGCCCAGCTATTGCCCAGGGCACGGCGCCGTCAATACCAAGCGCCACTAGACCCACGATGAACAACACTCGGTCGACCGTTGGGTCCAATATGGCCCCTAGAGGTGATACCTGGTTGAAACGCCGAGCAATATAGCCATCGATCCAATCGGTGGCTCCGAGTGCTCCAAGAATCAGAGCCGCAGCCAAGCGGGAGTCGCGCCCAAATAGGGCCCAAAGAAAGATGGGGAGACACAACAGGCGTACCAAGGAAATGAAGTTTGGAACGGTCAACACACTTTTCCTGCTGAAGAGTTCTGACATACCCCCGACACTAGACCGCTATTGTTGCAAGATGACGGCAAATAATAAAAATGCAAATGGAGAACACACTGGGCAGGTTGTTGTAATTACCGGCGGAGCGTCGGGTTTAGGGGCACGCTTCGCTGAGTTGTTTGCAAAGCGTGGGGCGCACATTGTCATCGGTGATATTGCCGAAGAGGCCGCCAACAAATTGTCTGCTTCATTGGGCGGCACCAGCATTAAATGCGACGTCACAAAATCAAATGATGTTGATGCTCTTGCTCAACACGCAGTTTCACATTTTGGAAAAATAGATGTTTTCATCAATAACGCAGGCATCGCGCCCATTCCCAATGAAGAACGTTTTGCCACAGCCGTCGCCAATCAAATGCTCCGCTTAGAAAGCAATGTGGCCGCTACAGCGCCCCTCAATGTTATTGCCGATATGACCGATGATGAATGGGACCACATGTTGAAGGTTCATTTGTATGGCACCTTCTATGGCTGTCGTGCGGCTGCGCGGTATATGACCCCACAACGCTCAGGAAGCATCATCAATATTTCCTCTGTTCTCGGGCTGCGCCCTACAGCTCTGGCCCCCCACTATTCCACTGCCAAAGCGGCAATTATTGCATTGACTAAATCTCAATCGCAAGAGCTCGCGCCCCTAGGAGTACGCGTGAATGCGGTTTGTCCTGGCTACATCGATACGCCACTACTTGCCCCCATGAACGAACTCATGAAAGTTGCCATCGTTTCGCAAATCGGCGTGGGTCGGCTAGGCACCGATGACGAGATTGCCGAAATGGTGTCCTTTATCGCATCTCCGAAAGCGTCGTACTGCACAGGAGAAATTTTCAGTGTTACTGGTGGCTACTCCGGATGAGTTCAGTATTCAGCCTTATTCTCCAAAGAAAAATGCCAGGGCATTTCGTTTTTGAAGACTCAGACGTATTTGCCATCATGACTATTAATCCCATCGCGAAGGGCCATGTTCTCGTCATACCCACGCAGGAAGTTGATGAATGGACCAACGTCGATCAATCAACACGCCAAAAACTGTTCACATCGGCTCACCGCATTGCCGAGGCCCAAAAGCAAATATTTCCCTGCGAGCGAATTGCTCTCATCATTGCTGGTTTTGAAGTTCCGCATTGCCATCTTCACGTCATCCCTGCCACCTCAATGCACGATGTTTCCTTCAGCAATGCTGCAGCTTCAGTCGACCACGATGAACTAGCCAAATTTGCTGAGCAAATTTCTCAAAAGCTTTAATCAAATAAAGTTGGCAATACTTGCGTGGACACCGGAGCAATATTTTCTACTGAATTGTTTCGCACCGCATTAACCATGGTCGACACCTCTCGTATTCGCAACGACTCACCCGCCCATGACTGCAACAACTGAACTGACTCGTCTACGGAACCAGCTAGCCAGGCATCGATATTCGCTGTCTCCAAGATTGCTGGCATCCGGTGATGAACGCCAGAGAGGCTCTCATTTGCAGCCACAGTAATGATGGCAACTTCTTTCACGGCTGTATCGCCAGCTAAACGCGTATGCCATAGCGCGCACATATTGATGAGATTCATATCTTTTGCTGAAATGAAATAGGGGATTTTTTGCTGTGCGTGATGCGTGGTGAGCCATTCGTAATAACCGTTCACCGCTACAACACATCGCCCACCAACGATGAGGTCTCTGAACATCGGCTTTTCAGTAATTGTTTCTGCGCGGGCATTAATAACAGGTGCACGACCTTCGAATTGCGACAGCCACAGTGGCTGCATCCCCCAATGCAATTCTTCTAAAACAGAGTCGTCTCCTTTGCGCCGCAACGAGAGCAGTCGGTTTGTGGGGGCTACGTTGAAATTTGGAGTATCAGTGTTTGACAGATCATCAATAACGACGGCACCGAAGTGTTCAGAGATGTCTTGAGCAGAACTAGTAATGACCAATCGTCCGCACATAAGGCGAGTATAAACAGTGCCTCTACGGCAGAATGTAATTGTGATATTCGATCTGCATGTCAACCAATCACTCGTTCCTTATCAACAGCTAAACGCCCTCGCCGAAGCTATTGACAAAGGACCGTTCAAAACGCTGTGGGTGCTCGACCACTTTGCAGCACTCCAGGAAAACGTGACTCACCCCATGCTCGACCCATTTGTACTTCTGGGTGCCTTGGCCGCCAAGACACAATCTCTTCAACTCGGCATATTGGTGGCAAACGTCGTGAACAGGCGACCAGCCGTACTTGCTCAAGCATCTACATCGTTGCAGTTCATGAGCAATAGTCGCTTCACCCTGGGTCTTGGTGCCGGTGCGTCTCCTGCGTCGCGATTTGCTGCTGAACATCATTCACTGGGTATTGAGCTGCAGAGGAAAATGGCCGACAGACACACCTACCTTGTGGAATCGGTACAGACCATTCGTTCCATTTGGCAGCGTGATTCAAGCGCAACACCTCTCATCGTCGCGCCCCCAACAGAACCAAACATCACCATCGGTGTCAACAGTTCAGAGTTAGCTGTGATAGCAGCACAGTTGAACTGTTCCATCAATATTCGATGGAATCACGAGAATCTTTCCACCATTGTTGCCGAGTATCGAGCCGAGGCTACGAAATCTGGAACTCAGGAAAACATCTCGGTCTGGATGCCTTGGAGCATGGCGCATACTAAAAGTCAAGCAGCCATTACCCCACTCGCCGATCTAGGCGTTGACCGAGTGATCTTTCTTACCACCGAGCAACAGCACTTCAGCGAATTGATGAACCTAAGAAGCTTTTTGTTCCCATAACGACTCGTGTCTGAAGACTGGCATCGAGAAGTTGCAGTAACTTCACCAAATGCACATTAGTCAAACTCACACATCCAGATGTTGGCTTCGTCTTACCCGATGCATAGTAAGAATGCGAATGTACGAATATTGCACCCCCATGACCGCGAATAACGGGGTTCATGTTGAAGTCAAGAACGATGCTGCGTCTGTACGGGCCACCTTTGGCGATGCGGTAAAGATCTTCGTCGCCCTTTACACAGGCGCTCCCTTTTACTAGTGAGTTGTAAGTCTTTTCCGATTGACGCAAGACCCAGCAGTAATTCTTTCGGATCTTGATGTACGGGTAACCACTGGACGGAACAGGCACAATGCCAAAGACAGATTGGATGCGAAATGAGCCCATAGGCGTGGTGCCGTCACCTTCGCGATGACGCTCGGAGAAACCACTTCTTCCGATACGAACGGGAATGGAACCGAATTGCTTGCGCCAACCCAGATCACTTTTGATGTACACAGACAACGTGGCAGAAGAGCTTTCTTTCGCAGTATTTTCAACAACAACAATCTGCTGCGCATCGCCAGTGAGCGACTCTCTAATGTTGAGAACCACTGAATTGTCAGCCTGGGCTGGTGCAGACAATCCAGTACAAAAAATTGCACTACTCAATACGATCTTCAGAAAGAACTTCAAGGTCGTGGGGCTGCCACTTTTGGATAAAAAGTTTCAATGTGCTTTGGCAAACTATTTTTCACGAATGCGGAAGTGTCGTCGGCCAATACTTCAGGCACACCCTGCTCTACGCCATCTAAAGTACGTTCCACAACTTGATGTGGGGAAGTCTTTGGCATATCTACCCCCGCTGCCATATCGGTATCAATAAATGCGGGGTGAACAGCGACCACAAGAGTTCCTTGACGAGCGAGTTCAAGCCGTAAACCATTCGTCATCGACCAAGCAGCCGACTTTGACATTGCGTAAGTAGCAACTTCTTTCATTGAAAGCCACGAGACTGCAGACAAAACGTTCACAATGACCCCACCGCCATTTACAGCAAGTGCGGGTGCAAATGACTTTGACAAATTGAACGGACCCCAAACATTGGTTTCAAATTCTGCCTTGGCATTCTCCAAAGAATGTTCAGCCATAATGCGACCACCAATAACAACTCCGGCGTTATTGATGAGCATTGTGATGTCACCACACTGCTCCACTGCTGCTGCAATGTCACTTGCACTAGTCACGTCGAGCTTGATGGGCACAACTCCTGGCGTTGTGATTGTCTCTGGCTTGCGCGCCGCGGCGTACACCTTGGAAGCTCCACGATCGAGTAACTGACGCACATACTCAGCACCGAGACCACGGTTGGCTCCTGTCACTAAAACAACTGAACCTGCAATTATCATTTGCACAACCCCTCAATGTGAAAACTCGCTTCCATGCGAGAAGTCAATTGTCGGGCTGGCGGGATTTGAACCCACGACCTCTTGTCCCCCAGACAAGCGCGCTAACCAAGCTGCGCTACAGCCCGTGCGAGAAGTCTACGAGAAAAGGCTGATTACCCTCCAAGCGAGGTACAAAGCGAGAGCCCCAAGCAGCATCTTGAAGTGCCAAGGTGCCTTTGCTTCGGCCTCGGTCATTCCAGCAAGTTCACGCAAATTCAGGTTTTCAGCTGTGATTTTTCCGTGCGCGTTTGGCAACGAAGGTGTATCTCCGCAATCGGGGCAAGCACCTTCTGCAGTCATTGCAGTTGGGGTGAAATATTTTGCACATGGCTCACACCAAGGCATGACCTACTCCGCCCTACGCCGAACGCGTAACTTGATAGGCGTCGATCCGAATTTGAATGCTTCACGAATGGAGCGCTCGAGGTAACGCAGGTAAGAACCCGGGAGTTCTCTGTTTACAAACAGAGTGAAAGTTGGGGGGTCTGATGCACCTTGCAAGGCATAAAGAACACGAGCACCACCAGCAGCAGGATGCTTTTGCTGAGCGTCAGACATTACGCGGTTCACATCGCGTGTTGGTACACGACGGTGATACTGCTCAATAGAGTCTTTCAATACCGGCAACAAACGGTGAACGCCTTTGCCTGTCAATGCTGACACTCGCAAAATGGGTGCATCACCAATGAAGTACAACTTGCGCGCCATTTCAGCGGTCACTTGTTCACGGCGCTCCGTGTCGAGAATTTCCCATTTATTCAAAATGACGATGAGCGGGCAACCCGCGGCATCGATACGTTCTGCTAGACGTTGATCTTGGCTAGTAACTCCTTCGGTGGAGTCAATAACGAGAAGCGCAATGTCTGACTCGTCAACTGCTCGCAAGGCTCTCACGAGTGAGTAATACTCTGCCGAGTCGTCAATTTTCGAACGACGACGCATACCCGCAGTATCTACAAGAATGAGTTTGCCGTCGACCGTTTCAATCAAAGTGTCGATGGCGTCACGCGTAGTTCCAGACATGTCGTGCACCACGCTGCGCTCTTCGCCAACAATCTTGTTGAACAAAGTGCTCTTACCCACATTTGGTCGACCAACAATGGCTACACGCGGCACACCTTTAAGTGCGGGGTCAGAAGGTTCTAAATGCGAGTTATC
>CAMBPP010000008.1 GCA_945869715.1 Bifidobacterium breve | reverse complement strand
TTCACCTCGCAGCGGCACAACGCCTTCCGCGCCCCGTTTCATTCGCCACTCTCGATGCTGCGCAACTCACCGTGGCTCTTGGCCTTGGCTTCAACGTCATTTCTGCAAGACTTAATGGGTGAAAAACGACGGCGCACTTACCGAAACTTTGCATTGGTCAAACAGCGATCTTGAAGTGCACAAAGTGGTCGTTGGACCATTCGAAAACAATGTTTTTGTCCTGCGTTGTAAGGCAACAGGCGAAGGTGTGCTCATTGATGCCGCAAATGAGCATGAGCGTCTCCTGGAACTCTGCGAACAACTCGGGGTGAAGCGTGTACTGGAAACCCACGGCCATTGGGACCACATTCAAGCAATACCCGCAATGCGCGAAGCGGGTTACGAAGTTGCCGTTACCCGCGCCGACGCTCCTCGCCTTGCAGATGTCGGGTACGACGTCTTTATCGATGACAAAGAAGTAATTGAAATTGGTCGCATGCGTTTACATGCCATTCACAACCCTGGCCATACCGAAGGATCCATTTCATTCCAGTTGGCAAATACTCCGCTCTTGTTCACCGGCGACACACTGTTTCCTGGCGGCGCTGGTAATACAACTCTTGAAGGCGGCGACTTTGCCACCATCATTCAGTCAGTTGAACAAAAGCTTTTTGTGTTTCCCGACGACACCATTGTTTTGCCCGGCCATGGCGTAAACACCACCATTGGCACTGAACGCCCGCATCTCCAGGAATGGGTTGACAGAGGGTGGTAGAAGAAACTCGCTTTAATACTGCTGAGCCATCACTCTTCACCACTCGCTTTGTGTGGGTGAGTGCTTTTCTCACCTTTGTCGTAGCTGCGTATGTCGCTTTGCGTATTTACGGGCCTTCTGTACGCCCTGACGAACTGGGGTTTCTCATCAATGGGCAACTGCTTATTGGGCGAGATGAAACTCCTCTCAGCGACGCATTTCGATCCTTTTACCCCATCGGGTTCAGTTTTGTTACTGCCTTTGCTGCACTCATTGGCCGCACAATGTCTCGCGAATTTCGCATCACATTGTTCATTAACTTTGCTTTTGTTGCTCTCACCGCACATATTCTGAGCCTCTATACACGTAAGTACTTTGGGCTCACTCGCAACTACTCCCGTGTGGTGGCAATAGCTGTAGCGCTCACGCCGCTCGTTGCTGCTAACGCGCTTTTTGCGTGGTCGGAATCGCTCAATATTTTGGGCTTCACTTCACTTGTTTATTTTGCATTCAATTATTGCGTCAATAACACCCGTGGCTCCGCAATTGCACTTGCACTCGTCGCCCCCTTCCTCGCAGTCACTCATGGGCGATTCACTTTGCTGCTACCACTCACGATTCTGCTTGTGGTCATCGCACCCGTAGCTACAAAGTCATTTCGATCGTCATTGAAAACAATTATTGGAAGTGTTGTTCTTTTAGTTGTTCTTTATCTCGGACTTGCGAAATCAAACTTGTGGCTACGTAACGAGCTATACCTAGGCGCAGCAGGCAAAGAAGGCCGGCTCAAAGACAAGCTCTTCGACACAGCTAACTGGGGAAACATTGTTCGCGCCTTGGGTGGACAAAACTGGTACCTATTTGCCACTTCATTTGGCTTGGTGGTTGTTGGTGCACTCATCTTGTTCAAACACCTCACCACTTCAGAACGCCGTTTGCGTCCCGGCCTCGCCGTGGCATCGCTCTTTACACTCGGCGCAATTGGCATTATTGAACTCACTTCTGCTCTCAACTTGGTCAAGATCATTCGCCCCGACCACGTTGTTTATGGTCGCTACTCCGGGGTCGTCTCGCCACTTCTCATTGCCATCGCCTTGAGCGCCCTTATTACCTCGCCGCAGAAAACCCGCGCACTGTGGTGGAAAAGCATCGCGCTCATTCCTATCCTCGCACTCTTTCTTGTTCTTCTCAGCCGCGCCGACATTATGCATCGCCTGCTGGAGCAAGGTGAATTCTTTGCGCGACCAAATGCCATCGGTCTCGACTGGGCAGTAAAGACCACCAAACCCAGCAGCCTCTTCGTATTAAGCAGCATCTTTGCGGTTCTTGCAATTGCGATGTATTTCGTGCATCGGTTTGCTGAAAAATCATTTATCACTTTTTTTGTTGTTGTTGCACTTTTCTTTACTGGCTACACCGTTACCCAAACCGTGCGGAACTACCGCGATTATTTGCCCGAACTTGTTCTCGACAACGAAGCCATCAGCCGTGGTGCACAAGTAGTGGGCTTCGATACCGGTTCGTACGGCGGGCAAAGTTTCTACGACTATCGGTACCTATTGCACCCCGTTCAAGCTCGGCGATTTGAACTCATTTATGGTGTGCCCGATGACATGAACTGTTTCATCGGGTCGAAAGAACGGCCTCCCTTCGATGAAAATTGGGCAGTTGGCCCAGCTGAACCATCAACGGGTCTCATTTTGTGGCTGCGTGACGGTCTAGATTCGTGTTGATATGGAAACGATCGCAAAAGAACTTGATGTCAGTGTCATCTTGCCGGTGTACAACGAACGCGGTCACCTCAAAGCCGAAATAGATCGAGTCCGTACAGCACTCAGCGCATCTGCTTACTCATTTGAAATCATTGTTATCGATGACGGCTCTGACGACGGCTCAGAATTAGACCTTCCGCTCATTCCCGACATTCGCCTCATTCGCCACTCGGTGAACCGTGGTTCAGGCGCAGCCCGCCGCACTGGCACGCGTGCCGCATATGGCCGTGTAGTGGTGTGGACCGATGTCGACATGACCTACCCAAACGATGAAAGTCCTTGGCTGGTCGACCAACTAGAAGGGTCCGATCACGTTGTTGGCGCACGACGCACTGAAGAAGGAACCCTGAAACTCTTGCGCATGCCCGCGAAGTGGTTTATTCGCAAGTTGGCGAGCTACCTCACTGAAACCGACATCAAAGACCTCAACTCAGGTCTGCGCGCGTTTCGTCGCGATGTTGCTCTGCAATACATTCACCACCTGCCCAATGGTTTCTCATGCGTCACCACGCTCACCATGTCGTTCTTGGCAAATGGGTACTCAGTTACCTACGTTCCCATTAACTATTTCCCGCGCGCTGGTCGTTCAAAATTCCATTGGCTAAAAGACACCAGGCGTTACATTTTGCAAGTCATTCGCATGACCCTTTCGTATAACCCACTCAAAGTTTTTTTGCCAGTGGGCGGGGTCTTGTTCCTCATTGGGGCCACCAAACTCGGCTTCGATTGGACCAGTCGAGACTTTCGCTTATCTACCAACACCCTGCTGGTCTTTTTTGCTGCACTTCAGGTCACCACTATCGGCCTACTTGCCGATCTCGTTGTGCGCTCCACAAAAATACCTCAAAGCGTTGAACCTGTTTAACTTCTTCGTTTACCGAAAGGCGTCAGCCAAATGCATGGAGTGATTGCGTATACCGGAGGCAACCCCGAGTGCTTCCAGCAACTGCGTCTTGCCGCTGAACATTTCGGTGCGAGCAACATTGAAACTCACAACACTGGCAACAACTGGCTTGGCTCATTTGGTTCAGCCAATGTTGTCAGAACCTTTAACGATGCAAATGGTGTTGGAGCTGTCTACGGTTCTGCTGCATCTACTGTCGATTTTCATTCTGTAAATTTTTTAGATGCGGCACCTGATGACGTTGTTGGTTGCGTTATCCATCACGAGTTAGGGCTCGTTGTTGCTGTAGGTCGCGGTAACCATAAAATGTTCGTGCACCATATGGCCCAGGGTGAGATAATGGCAAGCAGTTCATTATCGGTACTCGCTTATGCATTGCGAGGAACCACCACTATTGACCGGAGCTACGAAGACTTTGCATTAGGTTTCGGGTTTTTACCAGGCTCACACACTCCATTTATTGGCATCCATTCACTTCCTGCCGGCACTCGGTATATCGCAGCAACTGCGCACTCAGAATCAACGTCTGCGTTCCCAGTAAGCGCCCCTCCAACACAGAGTTTTGAACAAGCGATTCCACAACTGCGTGACCTCTTCATTAAAGCCATCAAAGAACAAGCGGGAAGTCGTACAAAGCATGCAGTTCTACTTGGTGGATTTGACTCCATGTTGGTGGCCGCAACATTAAAAAAACTTGGGCACGAAGTTCACACATATACATTTTCTTTTGGAGACCCTCGCTTTGAACAGAGAAACATTGCTGAATTTGTTACCTCTCTCGGCATCACACACCACCCGGTAGTTATCACCCCAGAGTCAATTGCCCAGAATCTTCGGGAATTCGGCACACACTTTTTCCAACTTGGCGCACAATCTCATTATCAAATTCACACCCTCATTGCGAGCCAACACATTGCCCGCGATGGCTTTGAGGCCATATTCAATGGCGACGGTTGTGACGCCATCTTTTTGAGCTACCCGACGGTCAATAGGCGCGCGAGCATTTCTCAACGTGTTGCCAACGCTCCACACCTGTTGAAAAAAGCCGTTCTCTCCTTCTTACAAACCCTCTTGGCTGAACGGCAACTTGGGCATGTTGCTCGCATCATGCGTAGCGTTTTGAACAATGCATTGTTGCCCCAACCCGCACGTGGGCACCTCCCTACGCAATACCTCGACCACTATGCATTGTCACAATTACGTACGGGTACACAACCCCAACAAGCCGAAACAATGCTCGCCTTACGTATGCGACTTGCCGAACCCACCACGCAGATGGATGGCCCGCGCAGAGCATTCCATGGCAACGGGCTGACCGCTCAAAGCAAGGTCAAAGTTGATGGCGCAGTATGCACTGCCGGCCTTCCCCACTTCAGCCCCTACTTGCACCCAGAGTTGCGTGCTTTTGTTACATCACTACCTATTGAATACCTCAAAAATCAAAACGATTCGCCCTCTGCTAATGGCAAAGAGTTGCTCGTTGCCATGGTGCGTGAGTACAAGTTATTGCCCGATCTCTTCATTGACCAGCCCAAACAGTCACCTGTCGACTCACCGGTAGACGACTGGTATATGACGAGTTTAAAAGCAAACATTCTTGATCAATTGCAAGACCTTCCTTTTGCGGTGAATACGAAATACTTGAATACTCTCTTGCGAGAAAAAACCGCAGAAAAGTGGTACCGGAAAAATATTTCCATCGGCCACCACACCTTGCAGGCCATTGGGCTTCTTGCGTCGTATGCATCATTCAATCGGTTACTCCACGAAGAATAGAGATATGAAAAAACTGGCCCGCAATGTGCTCTCTTTCGTTCTAGTAGCACTTCTTTTCCTATTGGTGTGGGAGCGCCGTCACGAACTCACTCCCATTTTCAAAGACCCTTCATCGGACCTCCTGCTCTTGGGCGCACTCATTGTTATTGGGCACTTTTTCAACTCGGCAGAATTTTGGGTGGTGTACCGCGCCACAAATGTGCGTATTGGGTTCTTTGAGAACTGGATGGTTTTTACATCGGGGTTACTCGGCAACCTTTTACCCGGACAAATGGGAACGCTGTACAAATTTCGCTATATGAAAACCGTGCATCACTTGCCGTACGCAAAAAGTGGAAGCAACTACGGAGCAAACCTCATCATCTCGCTCGGCTCATCGGCAATTGTTGGCATCGTTGGTGTCTTTGGCAACAAAATTGATGGTGGTACATTTTCACTACTGATGCTTGTGTGTTTTCTTGGTCTTGGCATTGTTTGCATTGCAACACTTCGGCTATCTCTTCCCACATGGAAAATTTTGCGCGGCAAGCCAGCAAAAGTATTTTCTTCCTTTACCGAAGGGTGGGATGAAATACGTCGCACTCCACGCACGACGCTGCAGGTCATATCTATCGATGTAGTGAAATATCTCGTCACCGCGTGGCGGTTCCAAATTGCTTTCGGGCTCCTTGGCTACCACCAATCTTTTTGGTACTTCCTCGTCATTGCACCTGCAGCAGCAATTGCTGGAATCATCGCATTTACACCTGGTGGCCTCGGCATACGAGAGCTGTTTGTTACCGGTGCAGCAGTTGCAATGGGGTCCAGTTTCGATACTGGCTTGCTAGCGGCCACCACCGACCGTGGCGTGATGCTTGCCTCATCTGTTGTGCTTGGCAGTATTGGTTTTCTTTACAGCGTTCCGCGCTTACGACGCGCTACAACAACCCAACCCACGCCTACTGACGTGTGAAGAAACGGGCGTTGCAACAATTTCATTGGGGAAGCAACTACCGAGATCAATTTGCCAACCAGAGGCGTATTGGGTTGAAATAATCGCCCGCTAGCCGAAGTTGCCGAGCTCATTGATGCCACTTTTCCACTGCGCTGCCGCAACAGTGCGTTGCGCACAAACTCCAACATATGCCCGCCAATTGCGCCATACGGGTAAACACTTACTTCCTCTAATTCAGCAGCATCAAGTAATTTCTTAACGTCTTTGCGGTCATACCGGCGGTGATGCCCAACAGCAATATCTGCGGCACCAAATCGTTTTTGATGTGCAGGGAAACTCACAATGAGAGAACCGAACTCATTGATATGTTCCGCCCATGAACGCAGTGCCTCAATGTCATCTTCAATATGTTCAAGAACTTCAAAAGCACACACAAGATCAAAAGTCTCATATGGTTGAATTTGTTCAAGGCCTCCCGAACGAAACTCTGCATGAGGAAAATGCGCGAGGCGCGCTGCGGCAACTGCTCCTGACGCAGGGTCGGGTTCAACTCCTACATATTGCCCCCACTGTGCGAGTCGCGTCGCGAAGGCTCCTTGGCCAATACCCACTTCTAAAATGCTCTTCGGCTGCAAAAGAAGTAGCGCTCGCTGTACTAGTGGTAAACGTAAATGCGCCATAGCAGTGAGCGGAGCTTCTTTCGACACCGGAACCTTGCCACTCGCTGCCTGTAAAGCCTCTATGAGCAACGGAGCAATTTTGTTGTCGTCAAACTTTTCTAGGAAGAGTTTTCGGCTCCCTGTTTCTAATTCATGTAGCCGCGCATCATCTTCCAAAAGGGCCACTATGGCATTTGCCAGTGCTTGTGGGTCGCCTGCGGGAACGGTGGCTACAGCACTACCCAGATGATTGCGAATGGCAGGCGTATCGGCGGTGATCACGGCCTTACCCATAGCCATGCATTGGAAAACCTTATTAGGAATAACTCGTGAGGACTTTGCCCCAGTACCGAAAATACCGAGGCAAACAGAGGCTTGCGCAATTTCTGCAGGAAGATCTGTTTCAGAAACAGAATCGAGTAATTCAATAGGTGCATTGAGCTCGCGGATGATCTTTTCAATACGCGGGCGCTCTTGCCCTTCACCAATGAGTCGAACGCGATATTCCTTGGGCAGTAAAAGCGATGCACGCACAATGAAATCAATTCCCTGTAGTGGAATATATGTTCCATAGAACAAAACAACTTTTTCTGGCGACGAGGCAGCGAGTGTTGGCTTGTAAATATCGGTATCTGCGCCAACCCACACTGTTCTCCATTTGCTCGGCGGAGTAGATGTTTCTTTCGCAAATGCTTCAACGTCTTGCGGGGTGTCGGCGAGAATAAGCGTTGCTAACTTCACCGACAGCGCATCGACACTGCGTAATACTTTTGCTGTGAGCGATGTGGAAGAAACGATGTTTCTATCGTCTACAACCGTCTCGTGTAGAGACACAAAGTAGTCAATAACCATAGGCACTCGCACAATGCGACAGATTGCACCTACTACAACAGCATCGAATTGGCATGGGTGCGGAACGAGTACTACCGATGGTCGGCGCTGCGGATTGAGTGTTTGACCAAGAAGAGCCACAATTATCTGTCCGTACACAGCGATACCACGCAGAACACGTTGTATTTTCCCGTGGCGAACATCAGCGACTTTGTTAGTTGACCATAACGAATAGTTCTTTACATTCACTGTGATATTGCGTGATTCCATGAGTCGCAGAAGTTGACGGTTCCGCCCAAAGTTTGGCTCAAATGTTCCGCACATCAACACCGACATTGCCTTATCTCTTGCCATTATCTTGTTGCACTCCTACGAACTACTTCTGCTACCGCAACTGACGTTCGCGAAGAAACTTCGCGTAAAGCAACCTGCGCAACGTTCAAACGACCCAATAAGTCGGCTTTCCCCGCAAGCAACTCTCGAGCCTTCGCCCGAACCACCTCTACACTTACTTCTTCAATAGACAAAACAGCATCGGGAACTCCCGCTGCTTGCAATACCCCTGTGGCCTTGTGCTCATAAGCAATACACAGCAAAGGTACCGCTGCAGATACTGCAAAGACCGCAGGATGGTAACGACCTGCTATCACCCAATCGGCGGCGGCGAACACGGCACGCTGCTCATTGCTCGACTTGGTATCGCTCAACACCTCACACCGGATATTGGTCGGTACTAGCCGCACAAGACCCTCCAGATATGGCGTATCGCGGTGAATTGACCCATATAACTGCGGCACAAATACCACCTGCGTGGGCCGACCATCGGCGAATATCTTGATTGCTTCAACAACCGATGTGTCGTACTCTTTTTGACGCAGTTGTGGAGATGGATCATTTAGATACGGCCAATGGATTGCGGAAACAACAATGAGTTGATCTTCCTCAGGCAGACGATCTATTGGAGCAACGCTGACCTGTAATGCCGAATCAACAGATACTTCAATATTGATATTGCGGCGACGACCAGCGAACAGACCACGAATATGCTCTGCAGAAATTTCTTCACGCACGAATAAACGCGAAAAACAACGATACGTGTAACGGCGAAAAGGGTTTGCCCATTTTTTCTGGAAGGGGCCAGCAGACGTGGCGTATAACACTGCCGATACGTGATGCAACTTCGCAATCCATACGTATAGCCAGTGCACGGCTTCATGCCCGATATATAGATCTCCAAAATATGGCCCGCCAGGCGCAGACACCACAACATCTGCGGTTTCATAGGCAGCAATAGTTTTCTTGCCAAGAGAACCTAAAAGGAAATGCGGGCGGAGACCGAAAATGCGCAGGCAGACATACGCAAGAAAGCGCAGGGCTTCAAACTTGGGGAGTTTGAGCGTGATCCACTGTGCGTTGGGCAGCAATATGGGCCCTGCTGCTGCATTATTGAACTGATGAATGACGGTGAACTGGGTGGGTCCAAGCTCGGCCTCGATGCCGGCACACATTGCCAAAAGAGCTGCTTCATCTCCGCGATTATCGCCATGCTGGTTCACTACGAGCACATGGGGTTTGTCTCGCTTGGCCACATGAAAAGTCTACTGCCCACCAAAGTTCTTTAAATGAGATGCAATACTGAGATTGTGAGCAACGAAGCTGCTTCCTTTTACCGCACAGGCGGACTCGCACCATCGCTTGATGGTTTGCCCCCTCACTGCGAAACAGAATTCATCCAACCCGATGGAAAGCCAACCGCATCGTTTCGTCAGTCGCTCAGAACTATTCCCAACGTTCGTAATGCGCTCAGCGTTCTTTCTGTTTACGCACAAACAATCGCCATTTTGGCGCTAGCCGCGCACTTTCATTCTCCAGTCACCTGGGTTATTGCATTTCTGCTCATGGGGCGTGCACATGCGCAATTTGCTTCGCTCATGCATGAGTCGGCACATCGTTTGTTGTTTTCCCGCACAACCGTGAACGACTTTGTGGGCACATGGTTCTTAGGCTTTGTTGGCTTCACGAGTACCGCGGCGTATCGCAGAGTGCACATGGCACATCATCGAACAGAGTTTGGGCCCGATGAACCCGACCTTGCCTTATACGCCAACTACCCCATCTCCACTGCCAGTTTTCGTCGCAAACTCACGCGCGATGCGCTTGGGCGTACCGGCGTCAAACTTTTGCGGCAACAGTTGCGCGGGCTGCGTTCGCCAGAGGCTCGAATTCAACGCACGCAGTTAAAAATTCTTTCTGTGCAGGTCGCTCTCTTTGCCACGTGTATTGCGTTGGGTCTTCCACTGTTGTATCCACTCATGTGGTTGCTGCCGTATCTCACGGTGTGGCGTGTTATCAACCGACTGCGCTCCATTGCTGAGCATGGAGGAATGACAGCCGATGCCGACCGGCGCCGCACCACGCACAGTGTGCATCAAGGCGCACTCGCCCGATTTTTTCTTGTTCCGTACAACATCGGCTTTCACCTTGCCCACCACGTTGATGCCGGGGTCCCTTTTCGGAACCTTCCGCGTTTTCACGAAGAGCTACGCAATGCCCAATACGTCACCGAGACGAGCGAATTTCCCCATTACCGAGCCATGTGGCAGGCGGCTCACGAATTACCACTATCTACGTAGTAATAAACCGAACCCGCCCTTCTAGACTGAACCCGTGAGCGAGCTTTTTCGAATTGATTCCCTGTGCGTACGGCCCCTTATTGGCCTTGACGGTGACGAAAGCCAAAACAACGCCCCCTCCATTTTGCGCAATTTTTCCCTCACCATCAACGAAGGTGAAGTGCACGCAATTATGGGCCCGAACGGTTGTGGCAAGTCCACCCTGGCAAGCACCTTGTTGGCTTCACCCGAATACGAAGTGACCAGCGGCAATATCTTTTACCACGGTGAAGACATCACCGATTGGGCAACCGATGTGCGCGCAAAAGCCGGAATCTTTCTTGCCTTCCAATACCCACAAGAAATAGCTGGCGTATCGGTGATTCAATTTCTTCGCCAGTCACTTTCTGCCCGCAAAGGCATCGACCTCTCCGTACTTGAACTTCGTCTGTCCATCATGGACTGGATGAAGCGCTTAGGAATGGACTCCTCTTTCGTCGACCGTTACCTCAATGAAGGTTTCTCAGGCGGCGAAAAAAAGCGTAATGAAATTATGCAGATGGCAATTCTTGAACCAGAAATAGCCATTCTCGATGAAACTGACTCTGGTCTCGACATCGACGCTTTGCGCATTGTTGCAAAAGGTATTCGTGAAGTACGAGCCGATCGCGACAAACTTGGCATCTTGCTCATCACCCACTACCAACGCCTTCTCGATGAACTTCAGCCAGACTTTGTTCACATCATGATTGATGGGCGCATTGTGGCATCGGGCGGCATGGAACTTGCAGAAGAACTTGAACGGTCTGGTTATGAGGCCTACCGTTCAGAGAAGTAGACATTTCCTATGAGTTTCGACGCTGCACTGCTCAAAAAAGACTTCCCACTTTTACAGCGCATCATTAATGACAAGCCATTGGTCTACCTCGACTCTGCCAATACTTCACAAAAACCTCAACAGGTCATCGACTCCATGTCACATTTCATGGAAACGAGCTATGCGCCAATTAATCGCAGCGCCTACCAACTTGCCGCCGAGTCGACCGATGCCTTCGAGAATGCCCGCAGCATGTGCCGCACTTTCATTAATGCGCCGCACACAAACGAAATTATTTTCACTAAGAACACAACTGAAGCCTTAAACCTTGTCGCCCAATCATGGGGTGGCGCAAACCTTCGTGCCGGCGATGTTGTGGTGCTCACTCATATGGAGCATCACGCCAACATCGTTCCGTGGCACATGCTTGTTCAATCGCACGGCATTCAGTTGCGCTGGGTGCCACTTACTTCCGATGGCCAGCTCGACCTCACCAACTTAGATGAGTTGCTGAAAGGCGCAAAGATTTTTTCTTTCACTGCAATGAGCAACGTTCTTGGCACCCTCACACCCGTGAAACAACTGTGTGCCGCAGCTCATGGCGCTGGCGCTATTGCAGTTGTCGATGGTTGCCAATATGTTCCACACAACGTCACCGATGTCATTGCATGGGACGCAGACTTCCTCACCTTTTCTTCACACAAGATGTGTGGCCCGTCGGGTATTGGAGTGCTGTGGGGCCGCGAGGAACTGCTGAATGCCATGCCTCCCTTTATGGGTGGTGGCAACATGATCGGCGATGTTCGCCTCGACGGTTTTACATGTGCTGAACTTCCCGCCAAATTTGAAGCAGGAACGCCCCCCATTACCGAAGTCATCGGTCTAGGCGCTGCAATTTCCTATCTCACAGCCATTGGTATGGACAATATTCGTCAACACGAAAAAGAAACCATCACTTATGCCCTGTCGGCGCTCAACGAGCGTTACGGCAAAGACATCACGATTCATGGCCCAACCGACCCCGAGGTGCGCGGAACCGCACTGAGCTTCAAATTTAAAGATGTTCACCCCCACGACCTCAGCCAGGTGCTCGACCAGTCCAATATCTGCGTTCGCGCTGGGCATCACTGCGCCAAGCCTTTAATGCGCCTTCTTGGTGCTAACGCCACGGCGCGGGCCAGCTTCTACCTCTACAATTCATTAGACGACGTCGACGCATTAGTTAATGCGTTAGAGGGCGCCGGCGACTTGTTTAGTTTGTAAAATATATTCACCGTTCGAATTACTTGGAGATCCGATGCCAGGCTTAGAAGACCTCTACCGCGAGATCATTCTCGACCACTACCGGACCCCTCGCAACCGCGGTGAACTCGCACCACCTGCAGTGAAGGCCGAAGGGCACAATCCATTGTGTGGCGATGAAATTCAGGTCTACATCGACGTTGCCGACGGAATAGTGCGCGATGTAAAAATTAGTGGGCAGGGTTGCTCTATTAGCCAAAGCTCAGCATCCATGATGAGTGCCGCGGTCAAAGGTAAATCCATCGACGACATTCGTAACCTTGTTCGTCGCTTTAAACACATGATGTCTATCGAAGAAGAAGGAAACGATTCGCCCATCGACGAATCGCAATCTCTTGGCGACCTGGAAGCTTTGCAGGGCGTCGTGAAGTTTCCTGTACGCATCAAGTGTGCGGTGCTGTCGTGGAATACCTTGCTCGACGCACTCAACAACGCCTAATTCATTCATTTCAGCGATCGAGGGATTCGCCATGCCATTTATTCCATCTCAAGTTGCCGACATCACCGTCAATTGGCTGAACGATGTTTTACCAAAGAACGTAGGGAAGGTTGACAGCTTCACCATCACCCGTTTCGGTACTGGTGTAGGCATTTTGGGCGAACTTGCTCGCCTGCATTTAACTTACGTCGATGGTCCGCAGGCTGGCCCAGCAACCATGGTTGCGAAGTGCCAATCACCGGCACCAGAAAATCAATTTCTTGCGCAGGCAATGGGTTTCTATTTGCGAGAAGTCAACTTCTACCGCGAAATTTCTGCCCACCTCGATGTACGTGTACCTCAATCGTACTACGCCGATGCCGGACCTGAAGGTTTGCCATTTATTATTTTGATTGAAGACATCACAGACGCTTATTGCCCCGATCAGGTGAAGGGTCTCACGCTGCACGAAACAGAACGTATTCTCGACACCGTTGCTGTGCTCCATGCAGAGTTTTGGGAAACTCCACAGTTATACGAACTCACTTGGTTGCCACCAATGAACAACCCGCTCTACAAGGCGGGCAAAATGATGGCGGAAGCACAGTGGCCGACTTTTGTTGAACACTTTGGTGAACGCCTTGGCGGCGACATGCTCGACACATTGAAACTCGCTTGCGAAAAATACCCCGACATGCTCGACTGGTGGGTGCAACAAGGTCACCAAACCTTTACCCACACCGACTGTCGCGCTGAAAACTATCTCTTTGGTGGAAGCGCCGGAGCCGACACCATCACTATGATCGACTTTCAACTCAGCACGCGCCACGTTGGTGCATGGGACGTATGCAACTTGCTCGCCGCTTCCATTACGCCAGAACTACGCCGTGAACATGAAGGCGCACTTCTACAGCGCTATTTCAACCGTGTGAGCGAACTTGCCGGCGACAAGCCTGGTTTTGCCGGTTACTCACTCGATCGCCTCTGGTACGACTATCGTGCATCGCTTTTGCAGCAAGGAGTTGCTCAAGTCATTACCTCCAACTTACAAGGCGGCAACGAGCGCGGCACGGAGCTTCTTGAACAGCTGCACATGCGCCCATTGCTTGCTGCTATCGACCACAACGTCGGTGACATTTTGAAAGATATCAAATAAAGAAAGCACATGACAGAACTTCTCCCCCCTCCCAGCGACAGCACACTAGAAGAAATACACGAACGCACTTACTTAGTGAAGGCGTATTACAAATCGAAAGACTCCATGATTGTTCGTGGTGCAGTACGCGACTTCAAACCTGCTGGGCTCTATGTACCTGACGACCCAGAACCGCTTCCCGTGCATCACATGATCGTTGCCCTTGAAATTTCGTACCCAAACATGGTCATCACCGATGCAACGGTGGAACTTGAGGTAACACCACATCTGGGCTGTCAACGAATTACCGACCACTACAAAAATCTCCTCGGGCTGAGCATCGCGCGCGGCTTTACTCATAAAGTGCGCGAACTTTTTGGTGGTCCGCGTGGGTGCACTCATACCACCGCGCTATTACAAGCAATGGCGCCTGTTGCCATTCAAAGTGTGTGGTCAATGAATGCAGTTGGGGTACGCGATGGCGTAGATCTTCCCGCAGTTCCCCGCGGTACTCGCGAAGAGCGCCTTGCCGCCATGCGCTTTAACCTCAACACATGTCATATTTGGGATGAAAATGGCGAGATGGCCAACATCGTTGCCGATGGCGGTGATATTGGGCTACCACTATGGATTGAAGATCGCTATGTCAAACTCGGGCGCAACCCTATTGAGTGGCGCAAGCGCATGGGTAACGACTAAGAACTCGCTTAAAAAATAAAGACAGGCTTAATAGTGACGCCAGTTTCACTATCGTGTTGTGCTTCGTTAATTTGATCGAGGCGATACGTCTTAATGAGTTTCTCTATTGGAAACTGCCCGCGTCGATGCCACTCAATCATCTTGGGAATAAATTCACCGGGGAATGCGTCGCCTTCAATGACTCCCATCACCGTTTTTCCAAACAGAAAACCGCTTCCTTCAAGAGTGAATTCGGCAAGACCCGCACCTACTAGGCAGCACACACCCGTTGGGCGCAAAGCATCAACGGCGCCGCGCACCACCGACTGCACACCTGTGGTATCAAATGCATACTGTGCGCCACCAGCGGTAATTTGCTGCACCGACTCCACAATGTTGGCTGTCGATTTCGCATTCAACGTATGAGTTGCACCCAATTCATGTGCGAGAGCTAACCGAGAATCGTGCAAGTCGACTGCAATGATGGTGCTGCAACCAGCAATTTTCGCTGCCATTACTGCCGCTAAACCCACCGCGCCTGCGCCATAAATTGCTATGGAAGTTCCTGCACGTACTTTGAGCGAATTAATAACTGCGCCTGCACCTGTTTGAAAACCACAGCCCAATGGGCCAAGCAGTTCCAACTTCACATCGTCTGCAGTTACTTTCACTACGTTGCGCTCACTTGCCATTGCGTAGTTAGCAAAACTTGATTGCCCAAACCAGCAACATGCCATGTTCGTGCCATCAGCCGAAGTGAGCGGACTGGAGCCGTCCATGCGTGATCCCATGAAGTTCAACGGGTAGAAAAGATCGCAATACTGCGGGAAGCCTGTAGAGCAGTTCGTGCATTTCCCGCAACTTGCATAAGACATCACTACTTTGTCGCCAGGCACAACAGAGGTCACTCCTACACCTACCGCTTCTACGATGCCCGAACCTTCGTGACCCAAGACAACGGGAAGAGGAAATGGTGCACCAGGCGTGCGCGCCAATAGGTCGGTGTGACACATGCCAGCACCCACCACTCGCACAAGTACCTCCCCTGGTCGCGGGTCAGATATTTCTAACTCACGCACTTCAAATGCTCCGTCATGGCTCGGTAATACAGCTGCAGTAATTTTCATGATTTCATCATGCCATGTCTTGGTAATAGGCGCGAGAACGTCTAGAGTAGAAAACGAAGGGGAGTATCCCACAAGTACCGTTGTCGTCATCACGGCAGAAGTGAGCAATCACTTGTGCCCGGCACGGTTGCCCAGTTTGGGCGGGAAAGACTTTCGACGAAGTTGTTGTGCTGGTTCGCTAGCACCCGTCGAAAGGTAGTACTCATGTTGAAAAATACTGTCAAAACCTCCGTTCTTCTCGCTGGGCTCGGTGGCCTCATTGTCACCATCGCAGGTGTTTTAGGCGGAGGAAGTTCCAGTTCACTGACCTTTGGTCTTCTCATTGCCTTTGTCATGGTGGGTGGCTCGTATTGGTTCAGCGACAAACTTGCTCTGAAAAGTGCCAAAGCACGCATTGTGACGAAAGAAGATGCCCCCCTCTTTTTCGGAATGGTGAAAGAACTTGCCGAACGCGCCGGAATGCCGATGCCACGCGTTGCTATCGCCCCGAATGAGCAACCCAATGCCTTTGCTACTGGGCGCAACCCACGTCACGCTGTGGTGTGTGCAACAGAAGGCCTCTTGCGCTCCATGCCCGAAGATGAACTGCGTGGCGTGATGGCACATGAGTTAATGCACGTGAAGCATCGCGACATTCTCATTGGCTCGGTTGCTGCGGCCATTGCCACAGCAATTTCTTTCATTGCGAACATGGCAATGTGGGCAGCCATGTTTGGTGGGCGTGGCGGCAACGATGACGAACGAGCCAACCCCTTTGCATTAATTCTCGTGTCAATGCTTGCGCCAATTGCTGCATCGCTCTTGCAAATGGCCGTTTCCCGTTCACGTGAGTTTGAAGCAGACCGCGGTGCTGCCGAGCTTCTGGGTAACGGCAATTCCTTAGCCAATGCCCTCGAGCGCATTGAGATGTCGGCAAAGAAAATACCCATGCAAGTAGCCCCCGCGCAGGCATATGCATATATCCATAACCCCCTCGCAGAATTCCAGCAAAAAAAGGGTGGCCCAAATATGGCGCGCCTTTTTTCCACTCACCCCAGCACCGACGAACGCGTTGCGCGTCTTCGCTCAATGACTTTTTCAAACTAATGATATTTGCATCAGTATCTTCAAAAGACACTTTCGTCGACCTCGATATCAGCATTTTGGCCTGGCTGGTATTAGGCGGCATAGTGACACTCCTGATTGCCTTTGATCTCTGGCGCCACCGTGACGATCATGAGCCAACGACAAAGGAAGCTGCTGGCGAAAGCATGTTCTATGTGGCTATTGGTCTTCTCTTTGGCGCAGGCCTTGCGTACGTTTATGGCTCACAAGCATTCGGAGAATACATTTCTGGCTATGTCATAGAAAAGTCATTAAGTGTTGACAACGTCTTTATTTGGGCAATCATTTTTTCTTCGTTGGCCATCCCCCTCAAGTATCAGCACCGTGTTTTGTTTTGGGGTATTTTCGGAGCCTTAGTTTTCCGTGGCATTTTCGTTTTTGCCGGATCGGCACTCATCACCCAGTTCTGGTGGATGCTCTTGGGTTTTGGTCTTCTACTAATATTCAGTGGAGTAAAGATTTTTCGTCATCGCAACCAAGAAGACGAGATGAATCACGATAAATCTCTCAAGTTTCTGAAACGATTCGTTCCCATTACCGACCAGTACGACGGACACCGATTCATGACGAGAATTAATGGTGTGAAAATGGCGACTCCGCTACTAGCGGCACTTGTGGTAGTGGAACTCACCGATATTATTTTTGCCGTCGACAGCGTTCCAGCAATTTTGGCCGTCAGCCGCGAACCATATCTCGTCATCGCGGCGAATGCATTTGCAATTCTTGGTTTGAGGGCGCTCTATTTCCTCTTAGCGAATGCAAAATCAAAATTTCCTTACCTCTCGCACGCACTCGGAGCCATTCTCGTCTTTGTTGGTCTCAAAATGTCATTGTCACACTGGTACCACGTGCCCACCATCGTGAGTTTGCTCGTCATCTTTATTCTCCTTTTCGGGGCTGTTGCCCTCAGCATCTGGAAATTGCGTAGTGACGAAAAACCAACATCAGAAAGCACATCATAAAATACTGCTTCGTGTTCCAGAGGCTCCATCTGACAAGATAGAAGGAATGGCTGATGGAATCGTTCGCGCTGCAGGTGGAGTTGTTTGGCGCACCGACGGCAATGACCTCGTCGAATTGCTCCTCGTTCATCGTCCCGGCGAAGGTTACGACGACTGGACCTTTCCTAAGGGGAAACGCGACGACATCGACTCAAGCGAAGAAGATTGCGCTGTTCGCGAAGTGTGGGAAGAAACTGGTTACCACTGCCAACTCGGGCACGAAATTGCTCGCATTAATTACATCGACCGTAAAGGCCGACCCAAACGCGTGCGCTACTGGACCATGACCGTGTCGGGTGGTGCAGAGAGCTACTCAAACGAAGTGGACGACATGATGTGGATGTCGGTCGACCGGGCACGCAAGAAAATTACTTACGAACGCGACTTACTGGTTATTGACTGTTTTGAAAACTATTTACGGTCGGGGCTTACTGAGTAAGTCCGGCGTAACCGGTTGTTTCCAATTCATCAGCCAGTTCAGGACCACCCGATTTCACAATTTTCCCTGTTGCCAAAATATGCACAACGTCGGGGCGAAGTTCCGCTAAGAGTCGCGCGTAGTGGGTAATTACTAGTACGCCCAAATTGTCTTCCTGAGTAGCAGCCTCAACTCGACGCGCACAGTCGCGCAAAGCATCGATATCGAGCCCCGAGTCGAGTTCGTCGAGAATGGCAAACTTTGGCTTCAAAAGCGCTAATTGCAGAGTTTCGTTACGTTTTTTTTCGCCACCTGAAAGGTCAACATTCATTGAGCGTTCAACGAGCGACATGTCGAAATTAATGCGACCAGCCTCAGTAATAATTTCTGCATCGAGAGTTGACGTATCGCGACCGCGAGAAACATATGCCTCGCGAATCACGTCGTCAAGGTGCACTCCGGGTACCTCTGTGGGGTACTGCAAAATGAGATGCAACCCCGCTTGAGCACGTTGCCATGCAGGAAGAGCTAGTAGATCTACACCATCGAGCGTGACGCTACCGCTATGTACAACGTAGCCAGGCTTGCCCATGACAACACCCGACAAAGTTGACTTACCGGCGCCATTCGGGCCCATGATGGCATGCACTTCACCTGAATTCAGCGTGAGGTTGATGCCATTTAAAATTTGTTTCCCCGGAATACCAGCAACGAGATTCTCAATTATCAAGGTACTCATGACACTTCTCCGTTTTCTGCACGACGTGATACAAAAACTTCGTCGCCATTGATGCTGACACTAAAAACTTCTACTGGCTGAGTTGCGGGAAAGGTATTCGGTGCGCCAGTTTCCAAGCTAAATGCACTTCCATGTTTCCAACATTCCAATTCTTTTTTTCCACAGTGCACTTCTCCTTCAGACAAAGAGATATTGGCGTGGCTACAACGATCGGCAATGGCATACAGCGAATCGTCAACGCGCACAATTGCCACGGCCACACCTTTCACATTAACTTTGGTAGCAGCACCGTGTGTGAAATCGCTCAGCGCACCAACGCGCACGCCGCTCACTTTGCGCCTGCATGTAATTTTGCGGCCACTTTGGCTCGCAAACCCGAGACCACATCAATTTGTGGCAAGCGCTCAAGAACTTCGTTGAAGAACCCAAGCACGACGAGGCGCTCTGCAATATCGGGGTGGATGCCCCGGCTTTCCAAATAGAAACGTTGCTCATCATCAATTGGGCCAACGGTGCTGGCATGACTGCATTTCACATCATTCGTTTCAATTTCTAAGTTCGGCACGCTTTCTGCCCATGCCCCATGCGACAAAGTGAGGTTGCGGTTCGTTTGATACGCCTGTGAGCCATGAGCTTCATGTTCAATACGAATGAGGCCTGTGTACACGCTCTTTGCAGTGTCTTGCACAGCTCCCTTGAACAGCAAGTCGCTTGATGTGCGCGGAGCAATGTGAGTTTGCAATGTACGGAAATCGTGCATTTGAGTTTTGTCGGCAAAATACAGCGCTACTTGCTGCGTAGTTGCACCAATACCTACCAAGCGGGCCTCTGTGCGCACGCGGGCGTAGTCGCCGCCAAGGGCAACAGTGAAAAGTCGTGTTGTGGAGTCGCGCTCACCTAGAGACTGTTGATGGGCAATTTTCCAGGTTTTATTACCCAGTTCATTAATTGCAATGTAGGTAACACGAGCGGATTGTGCGGCACGAATTTCAACAACCGGCGCAATGAGCGACGAAATATCGTCGGCTGACAAGAAATGCTCGACCACTGTTACTTCACTGTTTTCCGCTGCATCAATAATGAGACGCGGCGCAGCAAGTACCCCAGAAACTGAAAGAGTTCTTGTAATGACAACAGGGCTTGCGTATGACTTCCCACGCTCAGTTTTAACGGTGATGATGTCGGCATGGGCTCCACTGCAATGGATGGCGTTAATTTCAGCAAAAGCATCAACCGGAATGGGCATAGCTACGCCACACTCGCCGACCGCGGCGCCCTGCGTCACGATGCCAGCAACATCGGCTGGTGCATCAATTTGGTTTTCTAACAAACCTGCAACATAAGAGTCAAGGCTGAGTTCCTCAATGCGGCTATAGCGCCATATTTCTTCTTCGGCCGTGGGCAACACCACGCCTGGGTAGAGAGCAATACTGCTCATTTTTTTCCTCCAAATCGCCACCAGCGGCGACGCTTTTTATCGTGTGAAAACTCTTCTATAAAACCGCGCCCAGCGGCATTGACAATTGCCTCCGCAGCATCGAGAACCGCAGCAGCTGAGCCGTCGTCGAGACCCGGCGGTTCAACAGGCGTTGGCGGCGCAATTGCGCTTCCATGAACCCAAGCAACGTCGGCTAGACGACGCTCGTAACATGCACAATTTTCTGGGCAACGCCATGGAGCATCGGGAGCCATATCGAGGGTGCACTTACGTACCGCATCGCCATTGGCATAGGTACGTGTTTCATAGTGCTTGCATTCAGTTCGCATTGGCATCAGCCAACCGAACCTTCCATCTGCAATTCGATGAGTCGGCTCCATTCCACTGCATATTCCATTGGCAAGGTGCGAGTAACAGGTTCAATGAATCCGTTGACCACCATGCTCATGGCTTGTTCTTGTGAAAGACCACGGCTTTGTAGGTAAAACAGTTGCTCATCGGCAATTTTCGACACGGTGGCTTCATGACCAATTTGCGCGTCGCGCTCGCCTACTTCCATATAGGGCAGGGTGCGTGATTCACTTTCTTCGTCGAGAATAAGTGCGTCACATTGCACATGGCTCTTGCAGCCGTAGGCACCTTCTTCGATACGGACCAAACCGCGATACGTGGTGACACCACCATCTTTCGAAATGGACTTCGACACAATTTTTGATGAAGTTTCTGGTGCAGCGTGCACCATTTTTGCTCCAGCATCTTGATGCTGGCCAGCACCGGCATACGCAACCGACAACACTTCACCCGTTGCCTTAGGGCCAACCAAGTACACGCTTGGGTACTTCATGGTCAGCTTGGAACCGATGTTTCCATCGATCCATTCCATGTGGCCTTCTGCTTCAACACGAGCGCGCTTAGTAACCAAGTTGTACACGTTCGGAGACCAGTTTTGAATGGTGGTGTAGGTAACGCGAGCACTTGGCTTCACCACAATTTCAACGACTGCAGAGTGCAGCGAATCACTGGTGTAAACAGGCGCAGAGCAACCTTCGATGTAATGCACTTTTGAGCCCTCATCGGCAATGATGAGTGTGCGCTCAAATTGGCCAGCATTTTCCGAGTTAATTCGGAAGTACGCCTGCAATGGCATTTCACATTCCACGCCTGGTGGAACATAAATGAAGGACCCACCCGACCATACAGATGTGTTTAATGCGGAAAACTTATTGTCGCCGGGAGGAATGACCGTGCCGAAATACTGCTTCACAAGGTCTGGGTACTCACGCAATGCGGTGTCCATGTCGCAGAACAAAATGCCCTGAGCTTCAAGGTCTTCACGGTTGCGGTGAAAAACCACTTCCGATTCGTATTGTGCTGTTACACCAGCAAGGTACTTACGCTCTGCTTCGGGAATACCGAGCTTCTCGTAGGTGAGTTTCATTTGTTCTGGCAAGTCGTCCCACTCGTCAACCTGCTCTGTGGCGGGCTTCAAGTAGTAGTAGATGTCTTGGAAATCGATGTCTGGCATGTTGTCGGCAAACCACTTAGCCATTGGCTTGCGGTCGAACATTTTGAGCGAGCGAAGGCGCATTTCGCGCATCCATTCGGGTTCGCCCTTCCACCATGAAATTTGCTCAACAACACCATTGTCTAAGCCCTTGGCAGGCTGAAAGGCGTATTCAACATTGTCGCTCCAACCCAACTGGTATTTGCTGAGATCAAGATCGAATGTACTCATGGGGGGCTCCTCGACTGCCGCGAACTACGCGACTACATCTCTAATTAACACTACGGTCATAGTAACAATTAAGCACGACGTCCACACCACCCAAGTCGGCTTATTTTATGCCACAGGCTTCATCAACCTGAACCGACCGGAAGATCGTTAGCCTGCCACGACCACTATGGAACGCTTCGGACTTGTTGGGCTCCCCAACGCAGGTAAATCATCCCTCTATAACGCTCTCACAGGAGGCGGTGCGTTGGCTGCCCCCTACGCCTTTGCGACGAAGGACCCCAATATTGGCGTGGCCCGCGTGCCCGACACCCGCCTCGACCAGTTGGCCATTATGTCAAAGACCCAAAAGACCGTTCATGCCACCGTGCAGGTGGTCGATATTGGCGGCATTGTTGAAGGCGCCAGCAAGGGTGAAGGTCTTGGCAACAAGTTTCTCGCCAACATTCGTGAAGTTGAAGCAACTGTTTTCGTGCTCAGGGCATTTGAAGACGACGACGTGCCAGGGCCGTCAGACCCACTTGAACATTTGCGCATTGTTGAACTTGAACTCGCTCTTGCCGACCTTGAAACCGTGGAATCGCGTTTGCCGCGTTTACAAAAATCTTCAAAACTCGACAAGTCGGTGCTGGAAGAAGTTGACGCACTTGAAATTGCGCTCACTTCATTGAGCGAAGGAATTCCTCTCTACCGTGCAGGGCTGAGTGCAGACATTCGCTTGGCACTTGCACCTCACTTCTTGCTCACCAACCGCCGCGTACTAGCGGTGGTCAACGTTGGCGAAAATGAACTCGATAAAATTCCCGAGGCAGAAGCAATTGTTCGCGCCGAGCTCGCTCCCCCTGGTTCTGCAAGTGCCGCAGAGGTGGAAGTACTTGGCATGAGCGTTCAGTTAGAAGCAGAAGCAGCGCAACTCGACGAAGCAGACCGGGCGGAAATGCTGGGAGAACTTGGTCTTGGCGAAGGAGCGCTACCCCGCATGGTGCGCAGTGCCTACCACTTGCTCGGCTTACGCACATTCATTACCACTGGTGAAAAAGAAACTCGTGCATGGACCTTTAATGCTGGCGGAAAAGCTCCTGAATGCGCAGGAAAAATTCACTCAGACCTTCAACGCGGGTTCATTCGCGCGGAAGTCATTGCCTGGGATGAGCTTTTAGAAATTGGCTCGTGGAATAAAGCTAAAGACCTCGGCAAAGTTCGTTCTGAAGGAAAAGAATACGAAGTCATCGACGGCGACGTCATGGAAATTCGCTTCAACGTCTAACGCTACTTACACACTCCTGGTGCGGTTACATATGCTTCGCCACCGCGTTGATACTGACCGTAGTCAAGCAATGCACCGAACCTTTGGCCTTGAATATTCAAGTTGTAGCAGGTGGCAAAATTGGGAATTGTTGGCGTGAACTTTTGGGCAATATATGCACCTTTTGCCACTGCTACACGCACAGTTACCTTTGCGCGAGCATATTTTTTCCACACAAAGGCATAAATACGCGGGTGGTACCCCGAACATGCCCAACCGTCACAACCACCAATGTATGGCTTGCCTTCAGTCACAAAATTTTTACCATTCGACAAATTCCATAGCGCACCCACATCGACAGCAAATTGTTGAGCAATTTCCGTTGGGGTCCCTTTTGGTGTTTTCCCAATTCGGGGAATACTCACCACATCCCATTCCAAAACACTCGACACTTCACGAGCCCGAGTGGCATAAATATAGTCACATTGCATATTCCAAAACTTTTGAAGTCGCTTGGTGCAATCGGCCCCCCAAGTGGGCAGCCACAATTGCTGTGTTGCATCAAGCGGTGACGTAGTGCAGGTTAAACCGCTCGCCTTCAGCGAACTTCCCAAGGTGGTGCATGCCGCTCCGGCCACGGGTTTTGCCACTGCAACACGCTCCATGCACACAATGCTGGTGACTGCAACCAATACACAGGCAAGCAACTTTCGGACTTTCACTTTTTATACGGTATCGGCAGGTTGAACACGCATGCGACTAACCTCAATGAAAGCAACAGTCTCATGAAAAAAATTCCCTCACTCCATTCGTCTTCCTCTCGAGAAGCTGTTTCTCACGGATGGCTCGTGCGCGACAACACTGTGTTAGCGAGCATCTCATGTGCGCAGTCACGCAGATCACGCCGCGTCGGCCTTCGCGGCACAGACAATGTGAGCACGCCACTTTTTCTTCGACCATGTAGATGGGTACACAGTTTCGGAATGAAAGTTTCTCTTTCCGTGCTCTACATCAATCACAGCGGTCAAGTTGTCAAAATTCAGGAACTCAAAAGAAACCGGCTTCCACTTCCCGTTGTAAAGGCGTGCTGTGTTCTTGAAGCCGACACCGATGCCCCACGACGATGGAACCTACAAATAGGCGACATCGTTGAAATTAGATATGCGCAAGATTCGCGAGTCACATCGTGAGTGGACAACTCATCCTTGTTGCAACTCCCATTGGAAATTTGGGAGACATCTCTGAACGAATGAAATTAGCGCTCGAGCAAGCAGACATCATTGCATGCGAAGATTCTCGCCACTCGGGCCGCCTTGTGAAACACATGGGTATCACTTCCCCCAAGTACATCGTGGTCAACGACCACACTGAACGCGATGCCTGCAATGGCATCATCGAAGCCATCACCGGCGGGAAAACAGTTGCGCTCATCACCGACGCCGGTACTCCTGGCATTAGCGACCCGGGAAGCCTTGTTGTGCAAGCAGTCATTGCAGCAGGTCTTTCTGTATCTGCAGTACCTGGGCCAGCTGCTCTCATTATGGCTCTCATCATTAGCGGCATTCCCACTACCCGATTCGTCTTTGAGGGTTTTCTCCCCCGTTCGGGCCGCGACCGCGCAGAACGCCTCGCCGATATCGCCAGTGAAATGCGAACCGTCATTTTCTACGAGGCGCCGCATCGTATTTCTCGCACACTCAACGACCTTGCAATTGCATGTCACCCCGATCGAAGCATTGCCGTCACGCGTGAGCTCACCAAAATGCACGAAGAAGTGTGGCGCGGTTCGGTAAGTGCAGCAGCACAACATTTTGCAACCATTGAAGCAATGGGTGAATTTGTTGTTGTTTTAGCAGCAGCAGAAGCACCGCTACCAGCAGACGAAGACCTCATCAAAGAAGCCCTCGTTCATGAATTCTCTGCGGGGGCATCTACACGCGACGCGGTCGATGCCGTTGTGAAAAAAACCATTGCACCAAAGCGAGTGGTCTACGCACTTGCGCTCCTTTTGAACAACAAAGAAGTCACCAATGACAAATAAAAAAGGAATACTCTTTTTCGACCTCGATGGAACTGTTGCCGATTCCGGAACCGGAATCCTTGCATCAATGAACCACGTTCTTGAAGCACGTCATTTGCAACCACTGACAAGCGAAGATCTCACTCATTTTGTTGGGCCTCCCCTTTCAGTCTCATTCCCCATAGTTTTTGCCCCGCGTGGTATACCCGCCAAAGATATGCAGATGTTCATTGAGGAATACAGGGCTATCTATGGCGCTACTTACCTTCCTCAAACGCCGCTCAACCCCGGAATGGGTGATGCGCTCAGTGAACTTAAAAATTCCTGGCGCCTAGCCATAGTGACCTCAAAACCAGAACCACAAGCCCTCATTGCTATTCAAGCAACCGGCTTACGTCACTACTTCGACATTGTTGTTGGACCTCACGATGATTCTGAAATTTCTAAAGCACAACTGCTGGAACGCGCGCTTCGTGAAATGAACGAACTGCATGGCGACCTACCTGCGCTCACTTCCTGTTGGATGATTGGCGACCGTCATCACGACATTGACGCTGGCGTAGAAGTAGGAACTCGTACTGTCGGAGTGCTGTGGGGTTTTGGCTCGCGTGAAGAACTTAGTTCTGCTGGAGCCACCGCAATTGTCGAGACACCAAAAGAACTTGTTGTTGTTCTCAATAACTAAACAACACGTGGAGCAAGGGCCATTTGGCGACTCAGGGCAACAAGTGTTCCCGA
>CAMBPP010000007.1 GCA_945869715.1 Bifidobacterium breve | reverse complement strand
GTGCATCGCGGTGCATTTGAACGCAACGAGTGGTCTGACCTGGTGTGTTTTGCGGGTCGGGGATCTGGTGAAGTGTTTGCCAATGGTCCCTTTGAGCATCGGAAAATAGTGGGCATTAGCCAACGACGAACACGTGACTATGCACGTTTTCAATGCATTGCCTATTTCCAATGGGATGCCGCGTTACATGCCTCGATGTTGCCGCGCCTGCAAAACGATGTGGCACGTATTGCTGAACTTGCCATCCCAGTGCCGATGGCACTCCAGCACCGTGTAGTCACCCCCACTTTGCTCCCCACTTTGCCCCACCACCTCTAACAGGCCATATTCTGGCTTTTCATGCCCTTTTGAGGGCATTTTTTGCGTTTTAGGGCAGATTTTCGCCGTGAGAGAGCGTCAATGGTGCTTCATTTGGAGATTTTGTGGGGGAGATAGTTGCAAAGTGGGGAATAGTGGGGCACAATGGAGATCGCTGGGGGGAGGTGGTGCCCGCTTCCTAGTCGGGTGGAGACCGGGTACCAAGACGGAGATCACGTGTTTGTCGGAGTACACGAGCGCCAATTAGACCCCAAAGGTCGCTTGGCGTTGCCTGCTGCATTCCGGCCGCGTTTAGAGCCCCGTTGCTATCTCGCTTTTGGGCAAGACATGTGCGTTGACATTTTGAGTGCCGAGGCATTTGAAGCAGAAGCTGCAGAAGTACTGGCCAAAGTGCGACGTGGCGAAATGGATCGCAACCAGATGCGTGCTTTGGCAAGCAACATGGTGGAGGTATCCATTGATGCACAAGGTCGCATCAACATCGAAGAGCAATTGCGTGCATACGCAGGTCTTTCTTTGAATTCCAAAGTTGTGGTGAGCGGTGCGTTCGATCGAGTGGAAATTTGGGAGCCACTTCGCTTTGGCCGCATTAATACAAAAGGCACCGGGCAAATTGCAGGGGCCGACGCATGACCAGCACAACAAATATTTCCCAAGTAGAAGTACACGAATTTCGCTCACCGGCAGTCTCTCGGTCGGCAAGATGGCTAGCTCCAACTCCGCCCGCTACTGTCTCGCTTGTTCCGGGGAGAAATCCCGGCGGCACTCGTTGGCCGAGGGGCTGCCGGTGAGCGAAACAACTGTATTTTCTCATGATCCAGCAATGCTGAACGAGGTAATTGCAGTCTTTCAAACAGTGCCTCGTGGTGTTGTTATTGATGCCACCTTGGGCGGCGCAGGACACTCGTTGCAGTTGCTGTCGAGCAACAGCGACATTTCCATTCTTGGTTTAGATCGCGATGAACTCGCTGTGACAACGGCAAGGGAGCGCCTAGCGGCATTTGCGGAACGTGCAACTGTGCGCCGAGCTCGTTTTGAGCAAATAGACGACGTGCTGGAGTCGCTACACATTGATGAAATATCGGGTGCACTTTTTGACCTCGGCGTTTCTTCACCACAACTCGACCGCTCTGAGCGCGGCTTTTCCTACCGTGTCGAGGCCCCCCTCGACATGCGTATGGACCAAAGTCAGTCGCTCACGGCGGCCGAGGTGGTGAACACTTATGAACGCGGCGAGCTCATTCGCATCTTGCGCGAATATTCCGATGAACGCTTTGCCTCGCGAATTGCCGATGCCATTATTGCGGCGCGACCATTGCACAGCACTACACAGTTGGCCGCTGTTGTGACTACAGCAATACCTGCTGCAACGCGTCGCACTGGTGGGCATCCTGCGAAACGCACTTTTCAGGCAATTCGTATTGAAGTCAATGCAGAACTCGATCAGTTGCCGCGTGCCTTAGAGAGCGCTATTCGCCATACACGTACCGCAGGGCGTGTTGCTGTGATTTCTTATCACTCTGGTGAAGACAGAATCGCGAAGAACATTCTGCGAGAAGCTGAAACTGGCGGTTGTACCTGCCGTGCCGATTTGCCGTGTGGCTGTGGAGCAGTGCGACTCGTAAAACGAGTGCGTTGCACTGAAACGCCAACACAAGAAGAGCAGTTGCGCAATCCGCGGGCCCGTTCAGCACGGCTTCGAGTGGTGGAAAAACTTGCTCCGGTGGGGGTGAACTAAATGGCTCGCAATATGGCATTCCCCATTGATAAATCGCTGCCCATTGAAGGTCTTGTTGCGCCGTCTCGCCCACGTTTGGTGCAGGCGCAGCGAGGTGGAAGGGCATTTTGGGTTCTTGTTGTTTCAGCGGTGCTTGTGTGCGGCGTTTTTTTCATCGCAGTTTTGGTTCACGTCGAATTAGCGCAACAGCAGTTGAAGCTCGATTCCCTTACCAAAACTGTTGCAATGGCGCGTGACAACTACAACGTGTTGCGCCATCAGCGTTCATTGCTCGTTTCGCCAGACAATTTGTCTTCTCAAGCAGCTCGTCTTGGAATGAAGCCATCAACACAGGCTCGTTTTGTTGCAGTAGACCCAGACATCATTGCCGGAGTAATTGCCTCAACCGGAGACCTCGGCGATTCGGTAGCTCACGATGTGGAGTCGCCTCTTAATGAATTTGGCCAATTGAAATCGGAAATTGGTGGCGCACCTTGAACACCAAAGTGAAAGCAAATGCACCGCGTTCATCTTCAACTACACCCCGAGTGGTACGTAGTCATCAATCAACAGGACAGAAGCAGAGATCACACTCGCGGCCAAGTGCTGCACCGCGCTCGCGTGCGACAGAGCAACGCCAGCGCCATTTGCAACCAGTGCGTACCCCGAAGAAAAAGACCCGAACACTCAATGTGCGTCGTAATCCATTTATTGCTGCACCAAGTTTGAAAAAGAGACTGCGCTGGGCTCTGGCAGTTCTTCTTGTTTTTCTTGCCGTATTGGTTCGCCAAGTCTCTGAGTTGCAGATATTCGGGGGCGATCAGTTCCGTGCAGCGGGCGCAGATATTCGTGTACGTGCAACAACTCTTTCGGCAGAACGTGGTGCAATTTTTGATCGCACCGGTCAAGAAATTGCGATGTCAGTACCCATGATGACGCTATATGCCGACCCGAAGGCAGTAACTGACCCTGTGGGCGCAGCCAAGGCCATTGCAGGGCTAATGAGGTTTGATGCTGCGAAAGAACAAGAAATGGCTGCAACTTTTGCTGCACGCAAATCAAACTTTACTTTCATCGCGCGTCAGGTTGACCCAAAAATTGTTAAATCAATTACAGCATTGAAGATTCCCGGAATTGGCTCATACGAGGAACCATCACGAACCATTGTGGGCGCTTCGGCAAAGTCTGTAGTGGGCAAAACCGATACCGATGGAGTTGGTACTGCTGGCCTGGAACTGAAGTACAACGATATTTTGACGGGCGTCAATGGTCGATTCGTGCGCGAGCAAGATAATGAAGGCCGCTCAATTCCTGGTTCAAACAGTATGGAAGAGCGACCTCAGCCTGGACAAGATTTGGTGCTCACACTTGACCGCTCAATTCAGTATCAAGTGGATCAACTTCTGGCCGAGCAGGTTGCTCGCATTGGTGCTCGTGGTGGCACCGCAATGGTGATGAACTCAAAGACCGGCGATATTTATGCAATGGCAAACGTGCGACGCAATAAAGACGGAACATTTACCAATACTGCAGGTAACTTCGCTGCAGTAGATGCCCATGAAACGGGTTCTGTGGCAAAAGTATTCAGCGTGGCTGCGGCAATTGATGCGGGGGCAATAACTCCCGATACAACATTCCATGTTCCTGGCGCCCAGGTTTTCGATAAGTTCCTCATTCGCGACGCATATCCTCACCCACTGCAAGAAATGACGGTGAAGGAAATTTTGGTGAAGTCATCAAACCTCGGCACAGTTCTTGCTGCCCAGCGCATTTCGAGCCCAACTCTTGAGTCGTATCTTCATGCATTTGGATTCGGGTCTAAATCTGACCTTGACCTGCCCGATGAGAGCGCGGGAATTTTGAAGCCAGTGAAGAAATGGCAGGGAACTGAAAGAATAACTGTTGCATATGGTTATGGGTTCGCATCTACGTCGGTGCAGTTACTTTCAGCTGTGAACGTCATTGCCAATAACGGTGTGTATGTTGCCCCGCGCATGGTGAGTGCAATCATCGATCAAAACGGCAAAACAAAGTATTTAGAGCAGTCCTCCACACGCGAAGTTCTGAAACCATCGACCGCTCAGCAAATGAATCTCATGATGCGCGATGTCATTTGCTATGGAACTGGTGTTAAGGCGCAAATACCTGGCATGACCATTGCCGGGAAAACAGGTACTGGATACAAAATTCAGTCTGACGGTACTTACGGAACCGACGAAGGTGGACGCAAGTACTTCGCTTCTTTTGTCGGTTTCCTGCCGGCAGAGGATCCCCAAGTAACTGTTCTTGTGTCGATAGACGAACCAGATGCAGGTTCACGCGACCGTTTCGGCGGTACTGCCGCTGCACCAGTGTTTGCGCAAATTGGCGGTGTTGTTGCGCGCGAACTACGCATTAAACCAGCGGCAACGACGCAGCCATGTAGTCGGGTAGACCCTTATGCTCGCGCGAACGAAGTGGCCCACTAAGCGAATGCATGTTTCACTACAAGATGTAGCAGTAGAACTGGCGTCTCGTGGTTTACTTGCCACCGATGTGGGCAATGTTGCCGATGTTCATATCGCCGATGTAAACCATGACTCTCAAAAAGTGCGCGCGGGCAGTCTCTTTTGTTGCATATCCGGAGCAAGAACTGATGGCCATCAGTTTGTAGATGCAGTGACGGCGAGTGGGGCTAGTGCATTATTGGTGACCCAAGACGCCGAATATCCATTGCCTTCTCTCAAGGTTCTTGATGACCGCAGGGCAATGGCGTTTGCGGCACACGTGGTTCATGGGCGTCCGTCGCAAGAAGTTCCTGTCTTTGGTGTGACGGGTACAAATGGAAAAACAACGACCGCTGCGATGCTCAGTTCAATATTGCGCTGTGCAGGTATGTCACCTCACGTTTTTGGCACGTTAAACAGCGAGAGAACCACGCCCGAAGCAACCGATTTACAACGCGAGATGCGACGGGCAATTAATGAGGGTGCGCAGTCGGTTGTGATGGAGGTAACTTCTCACGCGCTGCAGTTGCAGCGTGTTGCGGGCGTGCAATTTGCCGCTGGAATTTTTACAAATCTTGGGCATGATCACCTCGATTTTCACGGAACAATGGAAAACTATTTTGAGGCAAAAGCTGAACTGTTCAGCACCGCAACAACACGCATAGCGATTGTCAATATTGATGACACATGGGGCATGAAGTTGGCAGAATCTCTCGAAGGTAGCTATGTGGGCAGCGACATAGTCCGTGTGTCAATCAACGAGGTTCAGAATCTTGAAAGCACTTTGGCGCGCAGTTCCTACGCTTGGCGCGGCAGAAATATTGCCCTTCCACTTGGGGGCCTGTTCAACGTGAGCAATGCTCTTCTTGCCGCAACAGCTGCTGAGGTGCACGGCGTGTCGCTAGAGGCGATTGTCGAAGGCCTAGCGGCCTTGCAGGTAGTTCCGGGACGTGTTCAAAAAGTTTCAAACAACAGCGGAGTTGATGCATTTGTCGATTTCGCACACACTCCCGATTCGTTGCAGGCCGTACTGCGATCTGCGCGAATATCGGCGGGTAAGGGTCGCGTCATTGTGGTGTTTGGGTGTGGTGGAGACCGCGATCGAGAGAAGCGGCCAGAGATGGGAAGAGTTGCAAGTGAAATCGCCGACATCGTTGTTGTGACGAGTGACAATTCGCGCTCTGAAGACCCTGTCGCCATCATCGCCGATATTTGCTCGGGAATGGGCAAAACTAGACCGGTGGAAATTGCCAACCGTCGTGAAGCTATTGCCCATGCGGTGAACCTTGCACAAAGCGGAGACGTTGTCATCGTTGCGGGGAAGGGGCATGAAACATCGCAGCTCATTGGAACCACGAGCGTGCCATTCAACGATGTTGAGGAACTTGAGTTGGCCTTTGCGCAAAAAGAGGCAGTCATTTCATGATTGCGGTCTTTATCGGTGGAGCCATCGCCATGATGGGCTCATTGTTTGGTACTCGTTACCTCATTGGGTTTTTTCGCCGCATTGGTCGAGGTCAACCCATTTTGGGCAAAGAAGATCTTGGCCCAACACACCACATGGCCAAACAGGGCACTCCCACAATGGGTGGTGCTGCAATTGTTATTTCAGCGTTCGTTGGCTGGTTTGTTGCGCATCTGCGTCATGGCCTCGCGTTTTCTAATCAAGCCCTCATCATGTGGGCTTGTATTTTTGTCATGGCCTTCATGGGGTTTCTCGACGACTTCATTAAGGTCCGCAAAGCGCATAATCGCGGAATCTTTTGGAAAAAAAAGGGCTATCTCACCTTTGGTATCACAGTTCTTTTTCTCTGGTGGCTAGTCACAGCAACAAATGTCAGCAGCACTATCTCCATTACGCGTAGCTCGTATCCGGGTTGGGACATTCCATGGCCACTGTGGGTTATTTGGGCAGCCATCATGGTGTGGAGTACAACTAATGCCGTCAATGTGACCGATGGTCTCGATGGTCTTGCTGGCGGTTCTGCTCTGTTGTCATTTCTTGCCTACACAGTTATTGCCTACTGGGCCTTTCGTAACCCCGAGGTATACGGACTAGTGAATCCACTCGACTTAGCCGTTCTTGCCGCGGCCTTTGCTGGTGCGTGCGGTGGCTTTTTATGGTGGAACGCAGCGCCGGCAAAAATTTTCATGGGGGATGTTGGGGCACTCGGTATTGGCTCAGCCCTTGGTCTGCTTGCGGTCACCACGAACACGCACCTTCTCTTAATGCTCATTTGCGGTATCAATGTGTTTGAGGCAGGGTCGGTCGCAGTACAGATGGGCGTATTTAAAGCATCTGGGCGCAAACGACGCATTTTGCGGATGTCACCAATTCACCACCATTTTGAACTAGTGGGTTGGCCAGAGACAACAGTAATCATTCGATTCTGGATCATCCAAGGAATCTGTGTTGCAACAGCACTAGCCGTATTTATTGGTGACTTCACACGGGGAGTTGGCCAATGAGCAGGGTCTTGGTCTACGGGTTAGGAATTGCTGGAACCTCTGTTGCGCGTGCCCTTGTTGCTCGCGGCAACGAAGTAGTACTTGCTGACGATCAGTTGTCTCCTCAGCATGAACAACTCGGGCGAGAACTGGGTGCTGAAATTTTCCCCGCAGGCGATCTTGGTGCACTTGCAGTTTTGGTGAAAAACGTCGACAGCGTGATGCCTGCTCCGGGAGTTCCTGAAACCCACCCGTTGTTTGCAATTTCGATTGATGCGCAAAAAGAAATGTTGTCAGAAATTGAATTGTCGTATCGTTGGGAGCAATTGCGCAGTGGCGGGCCACGTCCCATTATTGCGGTCACCGGTACCGATGGTAAAACAACAACGACCCTCATGGCTGCGGCAATGATTCGCGCCTCAGGTTTGAGGGTTGCTGCTGTAGGAAACACAGAAACGCCATTCATTGATGCCCTCGACAGCGATGCAGAGGCATTCGTTGTTGAGTGCTCTAGTTTTCGATTAGCGCTCACCAGTACATTTCGCGCAAGTGCGGCAACCTGGCTCAATATTGCTCCCGACCACCTCGACTGGCACCACGACTTTGCTTCCTATGTTGCTGCAAAAGCAAAAATTTGGGCACACGTACAACCCGGTGACGTTGTGGTGGCACCGTTCGCCCACAAAGACATTTGTGCCGTGGCGCAAAAGAGCGTGGGGCGGTTCGTGTCGTTTGGCGACACCTCAGAAAGTAGTTATTTTGCAAGCCTGAACGAACTCGTTGGGCCTCAGGGATTTCTTATTGCTCAAGACAAGTTGAAGCGATCTTTACCTCACGATGTGCAAAACGGACTTGCTGCCGCTGCAATGTGTTTGGAAACTGGTGTTGGTACTCGGGCAGGTGTTGTTCAAGCACTGCAAGAATTTGAACCATCTCACCATCGCATTGAACTCATCGCATCAAAAAATGGTGTGCGTTGGTTTGACGATTCAAAAGCGACCTCTCCGCATGCGGCACGAACTGCATTACGTGCCTTTTCACGTATTGTTCTGATTGCTGGTGGCCGCAATAAAGGTTTGAACCTGTCGGAACTCGCCCTCGAGCATGAGCATGTCAAAGCAGTGGTGTGCATCGGAGAAAGTGCTCAAGAAATAGCAGCAGCCTTCGCGGGTCTTTGCCCAACGGCAATTGCCACGAGCATGCAAGAGGCAATTGAAATTGCTGGCTCTCAGGTCAGCGCCAATGAAGTGGTGCTGTTGTCGCCTGCATGCACGAGTTTCGATTGGTACAAGAATTACGAAGAGCGTGGATGCGACTTTTCAGCACGTGTCAGGGTCTATGTTGGAGATGAGTTGACATGAGCACAGTTGTTCCCGATCGTTCGCAGGCAGGTTTCTTAACGGTTGCACAGCGCCGCCGTGCAACGCTCGACCGCTCAGGTGTGTCGGGTAAACGACAAATGGCGACACAGGCACCAACGGTTGCCTTTTATGGTCTGCTCATAGTGAGCGCGTTGCTCGTGATGTTCGGTCTTGTCATGGTACTTTCGGCATCATCAGTGACCATGTTGCACAGCGGTAGGTCGGCCTTCGCTGTCTTTTGTCGGCAACTTGCATGGGCTAGCATTGGAGCAGTCTTAATGTGGGGCGCCTATTCGTTTCCATACCAAATGCTCAAGAGGTTTGCATCCCTTATTTTCTTTGCATCTTTTGTGGCGATGTTTTTGCCGTTCGTTCCAGGGCTTGGTAATTCTGTCAATGGGGCGCGGGCGTGGATTGGTGAGGGAGCATGGCGCTTTCAGCCTTCTGAGCTGCTGAAACTTGCGACTCTCATTTATGTGGCGCGCATTTTAAGCAAGAATCGCAAAGGTGAAACCGATTTGAAGATGCGGCTTCTCAAAGTTGTTATTGTGCTCGTTTCTGTTTCTGCCATGTGCTTGCTACAAAAAGACCTTGGTTCGGCCATTATTTTCGGGGCAATTGTTCTCTCAATTGCATTTGTTGCTGGAACCTCGATAAGCCTCCTCTCAGTTGCAGGATTTTTTGGCGGCCTGAGCGTTTGGTTTTTCGTCAACATGGAAGCGTATCGACGTCAACGTTTTACAGCGTTTCTTGACCCTGAGGGTAATAAGGGTCACTGGGGATATCAGGTTTATCAGTCGATGATCAGTATTGCTAATGGCCGTATGACCGGAGTAGGTGTTGGCGACGGTGCAGGGAAGTGGGGCTATGTACCACTTGCCCACACCGACTTTATTTTCGCCATTATTGCAGAAGAACTTGGTTTCATCGGAGCCGTTGCGGTCATCGGTCTCTTTTTCCTTTTCATCGTCTTTGGCATTCAAGCAGCACTTGGAGCACGCGATGTGTTCGGAGTGCTCATTGCAGGTGGAGTCACTGCGTGGTTCGGGGTGCAAGCAATTGTCAATATTGGCGGCGTAACAGGGGCGATGCCTGTTACTGGTCTTACTCTTCCATTCATTTCGTACGGTGGTAGTTCGCTTCTGGTAACGATGGCCGCAACGGGCTTATTGCTCAACGTCGCACGCCACATGAAGTGACAAGCGCATGATTTCTTCTAGCGTGATGAGTATTGTTATTTGTGGAGGAGGCACCAGTGGCCATGTTCTTCCTGCAGTTGCAATTGCTGAAATGCTGGAAGATGAAGGGGTCCACCCCGAAAACATTCACTTCATCGGAACACAACGTGGCATTGATGAAAACATTCTTTCGCAAACGCGGTATCCCTTCACACTGCTGAACGTCATTGGTGCAAAACACCAACTCTCACCGAGAGCATTTCTTCATAATGTACGTATGTTGTTATTGCTGCGCAAGGCAACCCGTATATCAATGAAGTTGATGAAAGAGAAGATGCCAAATGTGGTGGTTTCGGTTGGCGGATATGGCAGTTTGGCGCCCATGCAAGCTGCGAAGAAGCTAGGAATTCAACGTGTGGTCGTCTCGTATGACTCACAACCAGGGCTCGCTACAAAACGTCAGGCACGCGATGCGCACTTGGTAACGAAGTCGCATCCACATTCACCTTTGAGTACGGCAACTTTGGTGGGGGCGCCCATTCGGCGTCATCTTCGTCAAGCCGGGCGAACTCAAATCGACGCCGCAACGAAAAATGCTGCGCGTTCGGCACTCGGAATACCGCTTCACCGATTTGTGGTCGTTGTCATGGGAGGCTCGCTTGGCTCGGCACTATTGAACGGCGTGACCGAAGAGCTTCGGCAGAACGAAAAGTTGAGTTCGGTATTTTGGTACCACATCGCGGGGAATCGATACGGAGAGAATGGCGCCTCAACGACATCGCCAAATTACATTCAGGTGGGTTACGAAACGCGTATTCAGCAGGTGTATCAAGCAGCTGATCTTGTAGTCGCGCGCTCGGGGGCAAGCACCATTGGCGAAATATCCACGTTGGGAGTTGCAAGCATTTTGGTTCCGTGGGCAGGGGCGGCTGAGAACCATCAAGATCAAAATGCCCGTTTGCTTTCAGACGTTGGTGCAGCACTGCTCATCACAGAAGAACACTTCACTGCTCAAAAAGCTGAAGAGGCAATTTCAGACCTTGTACTGCATTCAGAAAAACTCGTAGAACTGCGTAAAAATGCCTATTTAGCAGGGGAATTAAACCGTCGGGCGGAACTGGGCTCACTCATTGCTACCGTCGCTCGTGCATCTGAATAAGGCAAATGATTCTTTATGTCCTCATCGCGCAGCAACCCAGAACATACGAAAAAAGCAGTTGTCTTCGATTTAGGCACTGCACAACGTCTGCATGTTGTGGGAATAGGTGGCCCTGGTATGAGTGCACTTGCGCGTTCGCTGGTTGCAATGGGGCATCACGTGTCTGGCAGTGACATTCGCCCCAGTGAAAATATTGTACAACTCAAAGAGTTGGGCATCAATATTTCCATTGGTCATAGTGAAGACCTTGTTGTTGGTTGTGAAGCGGTGTGCGCGTCAAGTGGCGTGCCAAGCGACAACATCGAAATGGCTGCCGCTCGGCGTGCGGGCATTCCTGCTTTGACACGTGCTGAAATGTTGGCAGCCGTGTGTGCTTCAGGAACATCTATTGGGGTTGCAGGCACGCACGGGAAAACGACAACTACCACTTTGGTTGCGTTGATGATGGGTGGCGCTGAAGGCAAATGTGGTTTTGTAGTCGGAGGGGATGCCCCTGGTTTGCAGACAAATGGTGCATGGTCGCAAACAGGACTCTTCGTGGTAGAGGCTGACGAAAGCGATGGCACACACGAAGCCTTGCCACTGCGCGGGGCGATCATCACTAATATCGATACAGATCATCTTGATCACTTTGGAAACTTCGCAAATATTGTCAATAGCTTTTCCCGTTTTGCTCGAGGGGTCGATGGCCCAATTGCCCTGTGTGTAGACGACGCTGAGTTGCGCAAGATCAGCAGCCTCTTGCAGGCTGAGGGTCGTGAAGTCTTGACATATGGTGTGCTTGGCAAGAACGCAGACATTGGCATCGCTGCCTCAGATGTTGAAGCCACCGCGAGTGGCATGACCTTTTCTGTGAACATTGCCGAAAATATTCTGGAGAAGTATCAAGGGCAACGTCACTTTGCAGTGAACTTGAAGGCGCGAGGTATGCATAATGTGCTCAATGCGCTTGGTGCACTCGCCATTGCATTGCGATTTGGCGCTACTCAAGAAGAAGTTACTCAAGTGCTGGCCGAATTTCAGGGTGTTGCGCGGCGTTTTGATATTCGTAGCGAAACAGATGGCATCACGCTGATTGATGATTATGCCCATCTCCCTACAGAAATTGCTGCAGTAGTAGGTGCTGCTCAAGGAATGATTGCTGGCCGTACCCATGCACCCACGTCCCACAGACTCATTTACGTTTTTCAACCCAACAGATACAACCGAATGGCGCTCATTTCTCATGAATACGCCCACGCCTTTACTGGAGCAGATGTTGTGGTCATTACCGATATCTATGCATCGGGTACTGCCTTTATTGAGGGCGTAACGGGCAAGTTGGTAGTAGATGTAGTGCAAGCTGCGTATCCGCATTTGCAGGTCGACTGGGTGCCTCGCCGCACAGATTTAGCACAGCATTTAGCGAACATATTGCGTGACGGTGATGTATGTATTTCAAGCGGCTGTGGCGACATTGAAACGTTGCCCGCGGAAATTGCATCTGAACGTCTGTTGAGGCAATGTGCCGCAGAACTCACAGCCGCACAACTAGAAGTGCATGAAAACTTTCTAATAGCTGCGCGTACTACCTACAAAGTAGGAGGGGTAGCTCGGTTGTTCGTGGAAGTGCTTTCTGAAGACCAGCTCATAACAGTTGCCACTATTTGTTCGCGCCGTCGCGAAATGCCCGTGGTTGTGTTGGGGCGTGGAAGTAACACGCTTGTTTCCGACTTGGGGTTTCAAGGTCTGTGTATTGCTCTTGGTGAGTTTGGACAAAGTATTGCTGTAGAAGAGCCATTGCAAGAACCGAACCGTGTCAGTGTTCTATTTGCAGGTGCAACGCCATTACCGGTGGCAGCACGACAACTCAGCGCACTAGGAATTGCAGGCTTTGAATGGGCAGTGGGTGTGCCTGGCTCTGTTGGTGGGGCAGTGCGGATGAACGCTGGAGGTCACGGGGCAGATATCGCTGCTTCATTGCATTCGGCTTATGTCATCTCGTTAACGTCGGGTTGTCATGGTTGGGTTCCAGCGAGCGAACTTGGTTTACGGTTTCGTGGGTCCGGTCTAGGCAACCAACATGTGGTGACATGGGCAAAAGTTGTGCTCGAGAAAAGTGATCCGGGCTGTGGAGATGCATTAATTGTTGACATCGTGAAGTGGCGCCGCGATCATCAACCTGGTGGGCAAAATGCGGGTTCGGTGTTCATTAACCCTAACGACGGTGCTATTTCAGCTGGTGCGCTCATTGATGAAGCCGGATTACGTGGCTACCGGCTTGGCACAGCATGTGTGAGTGAAAAACATGCCAACTTCATTCAAAGTGACCAAGGTGGCACAAGCGCCGATGTAGTGAAACTCATGAATGTGGTGCAGCAAAAGGTGCTTCATCACGCTGGTATTCATTTGCGTAGCGAAATTCGTTTACTGGGCTTCGCGCAAGGTGAGGCATTGGCAATTGACGCAGGAAACACGTCAGACAGTGAGAAACTAGAAACGTACCTCTGCGCAAAATTCCCAAAGTGACCTTATTTATGACGACTCCCTCACACGATGATGAAACTCAAGAGTTGGGGTCAGATCAGTTGGCTCATGTCACGGGCGAAACGCCGGTTGTGCGTTCAATCGACGATGTTCCATTTGAGGTTCTCGAGGAACTGACGGAGGCTTTTGAGGGTATTTCAATTGTCAACGAAGATGGCCCGGAGTATTTTGAAGGCCATGTCCTTGGCGGATACGACATTGTCTCTGATGACGATCTCACTCATGCCCGACGTCCACCGCATGTTATTGAAGACAAAGAATTCACACAGCCACTAGAGCGAAGTAATGACGGTCAGCCCCACCGTCGGTTTCGCTTGCGGCGTATTGAAGTGCGTCGCGAAGAGGGCAAGCGTCGTTTACGCGTTGTGCTCTACGTGTTTGTGCCAATTCTTGTTGTGGTCATAGCGGTGCCCATTTTGAACTCACCCTTATTCGGGGTGCGCACAGTCTCTGTGCAAGGAGCGAAATATGTTTCGCCAGAAGTGCTGGCACAAGCCACAGCACAAGTGAAAGGCAAGTCCATCATTTTCGGCGACCTGCATGCCGCAGAGTTGACGCTACGGGCAGACCCGTGGGTGCGTGATGCAAGCGTCAGCAAGCACTTCCCATCGACGGCGGTCATTGACATTGACGAGAGGCAACCGGTTGCCTGGTTTCTCGGGAGCGATAACCAGTCACGTGTTTTAGATGTGGAGGGGTATGTCATCTCTGTGCAAACAGGTCAACCCACTCAGTACATGCAAATCACCGGGGTTGGCGATGCTCTCCTTGCCGGGGCACGGGCCAACGAGGTCTATACGGCAGCAGCGCAACTCTCTGCGTCTTTGCCCACCGAAATCCAAAAGACAGTCTTGAATGTTGGTGTTGCCAATAACACCGAGCTGCTCATGACCCTGCGCACGGGAACCGTGGTGATCTTTGGCAAGCCAAGTGATTTACGAGCAAAACTCGTGTCTTTAGTGCTGGTTTTGCGTCGGCAGGATCCTCAAAACCTCCGCAGCATCGATCTCTCGAGTGGTGACCCCATCTTCGCCCAAAAATAATAAGTGGAAATCCCACAGTTGAGCCTCTTAACGTGGAAACATAAGGTCAACATTTCCTATCTCTCGGAGGTCATGGCCCATGGCCGGAGCACCCCAAAATTATCTAGCAGTCATGAAAGTCGTTGGAGTCGGTGGCGGCGGCGTGAATGCCGTCAACCGCATGATTGATGCCGGCCTCAAAGGCGTTGAGTTTGTTGCGGTCAACACCGATGCGCAAGCGCTCTTAATGTCTGATGCCGACGTCAAACTCGACATCGGTCGCGACCTCACACGTGGACTCGGCGCCGGCAGCGACCCAGAAGTCGGACATGCAGCTGCAGAGTCTCATCGAGCTGAAATTGAAGAAATGTTGGCGGGTGCCGACATGGTCTTCATTACTGCGGGCGAAGGCGGCGGTACTGGTACTGGTGCGGCTCCGGTCATTGCTGAAATTGCGCGGGCAATTGGCGCACTCACCATTGGTGTTGTCACTCGTCCATTTGGCTTTGAGGGTCGTCGTCGTTCCACGCAAGCGGAAAACGGCATTGCCAAACTCAAAGAAAAAGTAGACACTCTCATCGTTATTCCAAACGATCGGCTCTTGAGTGTTGCCAACGATAAAACTTCCGCAATCAATGCATTCAAAATGGCAGATGACATCTTGCTCAATGGTGTTGCAGGTATTACGAGCCTTATTACAACTCCCGGCCTCATTAACACCGACTTTGCCGACGTCAAGATGATTCTGGCAAATGCAGGAACTGCGTTATTGGGTATCGGTCATGCAAGTGGCGATAACCGCGCAGTTACTGCGGCAAAGGCTGCTATTACAAGCCCACTTCTTGAGGCTCAAATCGATGGTGCGCGTGGAATTCTGCTCAACATTGCTGGTCCGTCAAGTATGGGTCTGTTCGAGATGAATGCCGCAGCCGAAGTGGTACATGCAGTTGCTCACCCCGATGCGAACATCATCTTCGGTACCGTTATCGACGACGAACTAGGCGACGAGGTGCGTGTCACCGTTATAGCCGCTGGCTTTGAGCGTTGGGATGGAAATGACAAGCGCGCGCCATTGCGTTCTGTTGACTCTCGTTCTGGTGCAAGTTCAACTCCGCGCAGTGTGTTTGGCTCAGATCCACTCGATACGAGCGGTGATGACGACGAGTTCGATGTGCCCTCATTTTTGAAATAACTTTGCAGTAGCTCTTGTCAAGCAACACTCCATCTTTTTCTCAAGAACAAGTCATCCACAACGTCGGTGTGGTGCGGTCGCATATTGCCGACATCTGTGGCGAATCTGCGCGAGCCGTGCAACTTGTAGCAGTGACCAAAAACTTCGGGCCTGAAGCCTGGGATTGGGCAAGAGATGCTGGGTGTGATGCCGTGGGCGAGAACTATGCCCAAGAAGCATTAGCAAAAGCATTGGCTGCCAATATTCACAAGCGTTTGCCCCTGCACTTCATCGGGCATTTGCAGTCAAACAAACTGGCTCAGTTGTTTGGAAAAGTGCAGACTTGGCAGACCATCGATAGGGAATCGGTCATTTTGGGGCTAGCGAAGTTGTACGCGACTCACGGTGGAGTTGCGCCCGCGGTTCTTTTGCAAGTCAATATCGCCGACGAGACACAAAAATCGGGTTGCCATCCACGTGATGTAGCGAAACTGGTGGAACTTGCCCGCTCATCTCAACTGCATGTCAGTGGGCTGATGGTGATGGGCCCAACAAATGGTGACCCCTTGGAGACACGAGAGACCTTTCGCCAGACACGCAAAATGTGTAATGAATTGGGTCTTTTGGAGTGTTCAGCGGGGATGTCTCATGACTACCGCATTGCCCTCGAAGAGGGTGCAACCATTATTCGTGTCGGATCTGCAATATTCGGGGAACGTCCCCAATAGAGAACGCCATGTCGTATAACCTATGAACATGTCAATGTGGCGACGCGCTATGGATTATCTCGGTCTAGGGGCCGATGAAAATTATGACGACTATGACCAGTCAATGGAGATAGATCGTCCCCAGCGAAACGTGCGCTCAGGTTACGCTGCCGACCCATCTAGTCGTGCGCCTCGTCAACGTATGGAGCCCGAATACGAAGATCACAGCGGAGCAATTCCGCAAGACACTGGTGGCTATCGCCGCAATGGTGACGACTCTGGTTTGCAATTGCGACCCGTTGGTTCACCGCGTCAGAGCACGACGGTTCGTCCTTTAGCAGTCAGTGGCGCTGAGCCCGCAACGGTCAGGCCGTTACGTTTTGAACAAGCTAAAGAAATTGCTGACAGGTTCAAAGAAGGCCAGCCGGTCATCATGAATCTCGAGAGTTGCGATAAAGAAGTTGTGCGTCGACTCATCGACTTCGGAAGCGGTCTCTGCTACGCAATGAACGGTTCAATGGAACGCGTCGCCACCGATGTGTTTTTGTTGAAGCCGCCAACATCACGTTCACAGTACGAATAACTTATGCGTGAACTTTTGTGTCGGCTATTGAACTTTTATGTTCTCATCATTTTTTTCCGCATTGTTTTGTCGTGGTTCCCACTGCGTCCAGGTGGAATCGTCTTTACTGTCAATCAGTGGCTCTTTCGTGCAACAGAACCCCTCATGGGTCGCGCGCGGCGAATCCTTCCTCCGATGGGTCAATTTGATCTCTCGCCCATCGTGGTCATCATGTTTTTGCAAATAGTGGTAGGCCGCCTCATCTTGGGCTGCTAAAAACGAAGTCGCGCTCTACGTGCTGTACATCAGTCGGTTATCTGAGTAGGGTTCGTTGCCGTGGCATACCCCAATGTTCAGTCTCAACCTAAATTTCCGGCAATAGAAGAAGCTGTTTCCGCCTTTTGGGCTGCCGATCAGACCTTTGAGGCATCGGTGCAATTACGCAGTGCCGGAGAAAAAGGAAATAACGAATTCGTTTTTTATGATGGTCCTCCTTTTGCAAACGGTTTGCCGCACTACGGGCACCTGCTCACGGGGTTCGTCAAAGATGCTGTGCCGCGTTACCAAACCATGCGTGGTCGGCGTGTAGAACGTCGATTCGGCTGGGATTGCCATGGGCTTCCCGCAGAAGTGGAAGCAGAAAAAGAACTCGGCATTGCTGGGCACCCAGAAATTGCCGCCTTTGGTATCGACAAATTTAATGACGTGTGCCGCACCAGTGTGTTGCGATACACCAGCGAGTGGGAACGTTACGTCACTCGCCAGGCGCGCTGGGTCGATTTTGACAATGACTATAAAACCCTCGATACGCCATATATGGAAAGCGTGATGTGGGCTTTTCATACTCTGTGGGAAAAGGGCCTTATCTACGAAGGCTTTCGTGTGCTGCCATATTGTTGGCGTTGCGAGACACCTCTCTCGAATACAGAAACGCGTATGGACGATGTGTATCAAGATCGTCAAGACCCGGCGTTGTCGGTGTGGTTCTTGCTCGAGTCTGGCGAGCGCATCATGGCCTGGACCACAACGCCATGGACATTGCCATCAAACCTTGCGTTGGCGGTCGGAGCCGATATCGATTACGCAGTCATGCAAGACACTGAAGGCGTGAAATATATTTTGGCCGAGTCGCGACTCGGCTCCTATGAAAAGGAATTCGTTAACGCAGAACAGGTAGCAACCATCACGGGAAGCGAGTTGGTAGGTCGCAAGTACACGCCACTTTTCCCGTTCCTCGCCGATACGGAAAATGCATTCCAAGTGCTCACCGCAGACTTTGTAAGCACTGAAGATGGAACCGGAGTGGTGCATCTTGCCCCTGGTTTTGGTGAAGACGACCAATTGGTGTGTGCAGCCGCAGGAATCGCGATTATTTGCCCCATGGACGATCAGGGGTGCTATACCGAACTCATTTCCTCATGGGTGGGCACACATGTCTTTGAAGCAAACCCATTAGTTATTCGTCAACTGAAAGACGAAGGGCGAGTCATTCGCCACGACAGCTATAACCACTCGTATCCACATTGTTGGCGTTGTGCGCAGCCGCTTGTGTATCGCGCAGTATCAAGCTGGTTTGTGGAAGTCACAAAGTTTCGCGACCGTATGGTGGAACTCAATGAAAACATTCACTGGGTTCCTGAGCATCTGAAACACGGTTCTTTTGGAAAGTGGATCGCGAACGCTCGCGACTGGTCAATTAGTCGCAACCGCTTTTGGGGATCCCCAATACCTGTGTGGAAAAGTGACAACCCACTTTTCCCACGAATTGATGTATATGGAAGTGTTGCGCAACTACAAGCCGATTTCGGTGTGGAAGCAAACGATCTGCATCGTCCATTCATCGACAATCTCACGCGACCAAACCCAGACGACCCATCAGGTGAATCTGTCATGCGGCGTGTTCCTGAAGTACTTGACTGCTGGTTTGAAAGCGGATCAATGCCTTTTGCGCAGGTGCACTACCCATTTGAAAACCAAGAATGGTTCGAAAATCACTATCCCGGTGACTTCATTGTGGAATACGTGGCACAAAGCAGAGGTTGGTTTTATACCTTGCACGTGCTGGCAACTGCTCTGTTCGACCGTCCTGCATTTTCCACTTGCGTAGGTCATGGTGTGGTGTTGGGTGACGACGGTGCGAAAATGTCGAAGAGTCTGCGCAACTACCCAGACCCGATGGAAGTGTTCAATACCTATGGTGCCGATGCGATGCGTTGGTATTTGTTGTCGTCTCCCATTTTGCGTGGTGGAGACTTCTCGGTTACTGAAGCAGGCATTCGCGAAACAGTGAGACAAGTGCTTCTTCCCATGTGGAACTCTTGGTATTTCCTCACCTTGTACGCAAATGCTGAAGGCAAGCATGGCCAGTGGTCAATTGACAGCACGAATGTTCTCGACAAATATATTTTGTCAAAGACGCACGATCTTGTTGCATCTCTCACTCAACAATTCGATGCTTATGACTTATTTGAAGCGTGCGCCACCATTCGTACCTATCTTGACGTGTTGACAAATTGGTATATCCGCCGCAGTCGTGATCGGTTCTGGGCCGGCGACCAAGACGCCATCAACACTTTGCATACAGTGCTGACTGTGTTGTGCCGTGTTGCTGCACCGTTACTGCCGTTGGTGTCGGAGGAAATTTATCGAGGCCTCACCGGAGAACGAAGTGTTCACATCACCGATTGGCCGTCACAAACTGAACTTGTTGCACATCCTGAACTCACTGCTGCGATGGATAAAGTGCGCGATGTTTGCTCAACGGCACTGTCTATTCGTAAGGCCAACGGGCGCCGTGTGCGTCTTCCGCTTACGACATTGACCATTGCAACACCAGAATTGTCGGGGCTCGATGCATTTATTGATATTGTGAAAGACGAAGTCAACGTGCGCAACATTGAGTTTCGTACCGATGTGGGCTCAGTGGCGAAGCACGAGTTGCAGGTCACCCCAAAGGCGCTGGGTCCACGTCTCGGCGGCGACACTCAAAAAGTAATAAATGCTGTGAAGTCGGGAAATTGGTCGATAGTCGATGGAGCACCAGTTGTTGGTGGGTTCCGGTTAGAAGAGGGTGAGTATTCCCTCAAATTGGTCGCCGCCGAGGGTGCAGCTAGCGCCGCACTGTCGCATCATCCAGGTGTGGTGGTGCTCGATGTTGCTCTCACCCCAGAACTCGAAGCAGAAGGTGCTGCACGAGACCTCATCCGTGCACTTCAACAAACCCGGCGAAGCCTTGGCTTTGTGGTCACCGATCGCATCTCCGTCGCTATTTCAGGGCCAGCTGAGTTCATTGCTGCCGTATCGAACCACGTCGACATGATGGCTGGCGAGGTACTCGCTACCTATTTCTCCTTGGAACAAGGAAGTGGCGAACCCCAGCATGTGGAGACTCTCGAGGATCATGAAGTCGCCATTTGGATGGCGTTAGCGGGCAAATAGGGGAAATATTGGGACTTGGTCCCAATATGACGTATCATCCACCGTCAAGATAGACCAGTCAAGAGAAGTCTTTTGTGGAAAACGGAAATGGTGTGAGCATGGTCGCAAAGAAGCCAGCAAAGAAGTCGGCGGCAAAGAAGCCTGTTGCAAAGAAATCAGCATCCGCAAAATCCGTGTCTAAAAAAACTGTGAGCTCTAAGAAGTCGGCTCCTGCCAAAAAGGTAATAGCGAAAAAGGCACCTGCCAAAAAAGTGGTATCCAAAAAAGTTGTTGCTAAAAAGGTAGTAGCAAAAAAAATTGCTCCAAAAATCGACCTGAAAAAAGTAGCAACTGCCAAAAAAGCAGCTGAACTAGCAAAGAAAATTGCTGCAGAAAAAAAAGCAAAAGTGATTGCCGTACAGCGCGAAAAAGCTGTTAAAGCAAAGGCTGCTGCCGATGCAGTACGTGCAAAGGCAAAGGCTGCTGCGGAGCTCGCGCGCGCCAAGGCAAAAGCCGCAGCAGAAGAGAAGAAAGCTCGCGAAAAAATTCTTGCTCAACAAAAAAAGGAACAAGAGATAGCGAAGAAAAAAGCCGATGCTGAAAAGGCGGTAATTGCCAAGCGGAAAGCTGCAGAAAAAGAAGTAGAGCGCCTCGCCAAAGAAGCTAAAAAGCAGGCCGAAGCAGATCGCAAGGCAGCCGAAAAAGAAACTGCTCGTATAGCGAAAGAAGCTGAGAGGCTCGCTGAAGCCGCTCGCAAGGTTGCAGAGAAAAAAGCGAAGGCTTTGGAAAAACCAGTCATCGTAAAGTTGCCTGTTCAAGATGGAATCACCCCAACTAAAGATTTTGATCTCAAGTTCCTCCAAGCGCAGCGTGAGATACTCCAGTCAGAGCGCGTCAGTCTCGTTGGGCAAGCAACACGTCTTGAAGACGAAGCAAACGCTCTCATTGCTGATGCTGAAATGGGAGATGTTCAATTTGATGACGAAGGTGGCGAGGGAGACACCATGGTTGTTGAACGCGAACGTGATCTCACCTTGTCGGCTTCGGCGCGTCACATTGTTGAACAAATCGACCTTTCACTAGAGAGCATTAAGGCGGGCGAATACGGCTACTCAGAACATTCGGGTAAGCCCATTCCACGGGAGCGCTTGAAAGCAATTCCGTGGACCACAGAACTCGTTGAAGAGCGAGTCGGCACATTCGGCCGCAGGTGACCTCTCTGCGCCGGTCTTCACTTGCGGTTGCAAGTGGAGTAGTGGCTTTCGATCAAATTACTAAACATTGGGCTGTGAGTCGTTTGGACGATGGTCGCGTCATCGACGTGCTGGGAAGTTTGCGGTTCAATTTGTCGTTCAACAACGGTATGGCATTTTCTCAAGGAACAGGAATTGGCCCCATTATTGGGGTACTTGGCATGATCGTCGTGGCGTATTTGCTTGTAGGTATGCGGAGATCTTCGTTCAGTAGCGCGGTATTTGTTGGCTTAGTCGCCGGTGGCGCTGCAGGAAACATTGTCGATCGTCTGTTTCGCGGCGATGCGTGGTTACATGGTGCTGTCGTTGATTTCATCGACTTGCAGTGGTGGCCAGTTTTCAATATTGCCGATGCGGCAATTTGTATTGGTGGAGCACTTCTCGTTTTCACCTCATTTCGAACGGAGAAGTCATGATTGAAGAAATCCTCCCCCCAGCGTTAGCAGGAGATCGTCTCGACCGCGTTGTTGCGTTGCTCGCCGACATTAGTCGTGCGCAGTCATCGTCGCTCATCAGCGTTGGCGGCGTTTCCATTGATGACCTGGTGTCTACCAGCGGCAAGGTGAAAGTAATAGCGGGTCAGAAAATTTCCATCGATCCAACGCGCGTGCCTGAAAAAGAACTTCCACAAGGTGACCCATTGGTCATGCTCGACATTGTCCATGCAGACGACTCAGTGGTCGTCATCAATAAAGCCAACGGTCTTGTGGTGCACCCGGGCGCAGGCAATATGACAGGAACATTGGTGAATGGCATTTTGGCTCTTTACCCAGAAGTTGCCGGGGTGGGTGAGCCCATGCGTCCAGGCATTGTGCACCGTCTCGATATTGGTACCACCGGATTAATGGTGGTGGCACGCACACAAAATGCATATGAGTCTCTGGTCGACGCACTGAGCGATCGAACAGTGAAACGAGAATATTTTGCATTAACGGTCGGTCATTTCGATGCACCATCAGGAGTGGTCGATGCGGCTATTGGTAGAGACCCTCGCGATGTGATGCGGATGACCATTGTTGTTGATGGCAAATTTGCGCGTACCCACTATGAAGTCACCGAAGAGTTCGATACGCCGATACCGGTCAGCACGGTTCGTTGCCGTTTGGAAACAGGGCGCACGCACCAAATTCGCGTGCATCTTGCCGCAGTGGGTCACCCCGTCGTTGGCGACGGAACATATGGCGGCGCACGAGCTGGGCTTCCATTTTCGAGACCCGCTCTACATGCAGTGAAATTAGGGTTTGATCACCCTGTCACTGGTGAAGCGATGTCATTCGATGCGCCGATGCCAAGTGACATTTCAATCTTGTTGGAGGGCTTAGGCAAAACCGACTCTTAGTGGGTGTGTTCAATAGCAGGCCACGGTGCAACGCCGCGTGCTGCGTTTGCAATACCAGCAAGTGTGTATTGCTCAAGGTGTTGTTTCATGTGGTCACCAGCGGCACCCCAAATGGCAAGTAGCACACATTGACCTTCATGGTTGCATGCTTCGTCTTCGTGGGGCTGCCCAAAGTCGCCAATGGTGATGGGTCCATCGACAGCGGAAATGACTTCAGATAATTTGATGTCTGCAGGGTCGCGGGCCAATACGTAGCCACCACCTACTCCACGCTTTGATTTCACCAACCCGGCTCCTTTTAACGCAAGAAGAATTTGTTCAAGATACGGCTGGGGTAGTGCGGTGCGCTCAGCGATGTCTCGTACAGAGGTAGGCCCAGAGCTGTCTGAGTGCAGGGCAAGTGAGAGAAGTGCTCGGCAGGCGTAGTCGCCACGGGTAGAAACTCTCACATCTCTATCGTACGGGGTGATGGCGTTGTGTTCAGCCATTGTGAGGTGGTTCACTGCAGTAGTGCCTTTAGATGTTGCCCCTGTCCCCATTTTGCCAGATTTCTTTGGCGGGGCAATTTGCAACATCATTCCGTACCTTTTGTCGCCTCAATCAACTCACCCAGGGAATGCTCCTGACTGGCTTCCAGTTGCTGCTGTTGGGGCAAAGCGGGCTGTGGTACTCATTGTTGACGGTTTGGGGTGGAACCAGTTTCAGGAGCGCACAGCGCTCGCACCGACCATGGCAAACATGTCGGCTTCTCGCATCACCAGTGTTGCTCCCACAACAACAGCCACAGCACTGACTTCTATTGCAACAGGTTTGGCTCCGGGCGAACACGGCATCGTTGGTTACCGAATGCAAATTGACTCATATGTCATGAACTCTCTGCGATGGGCCGATGAAAAGGGAGATTTGCGACGTCAATTTCCTCCACATGATGTGCAGCCTTTTCCTCCATTTTTGGGTTCGTCGGTTCCTGTCATTTCAAAAGCAGAGTTAGAAGGCAGTGGTTTCACTGAAGCGCATTTGAAAGGCGTTCGTCATCACGGATGGAGAGTGTCCTCAAGTATTCCAGTCATCATTGAAGAACTCCTCAATGCGGGTGAAAACTTTGTCTATGCGTATTACGACGGCATTGACAAAATTGCGCATGAAAGAGGTTTCGGTGCTTTCTACGATGCAGAACTTCGCGTTGTCGATGCACTCATCTCCGACATCATTTCCCGTTTGCCAAGTGATACCGCGCTGTATGTAACTGCCGATCATGGTCAAGTGCATGTCAATGACAACGTGGTGCGGCTCGATAACGATGTTATGAACCTTGTGCGTACTCAAAGTGGCGAGGGCCGCTTCCGCTGGCTTCACGCACGCAGAGGCATGGAAGCTCAATTGTTAGAAGTATGTGCCGAAAAGTTTTCTTATTGCGCGTGGGTGCGTTCTCAAGAACAAATACTTGACGAGCATTGGTTTGGCCCCGTTATGCGCCCTGTTGTGCAAAGGCGTCTCGGGGAAGTCGCGCTTGTGCCGTTTGAACCAGTGACCTTCTTTGACCCAGCCGATTCTGGGCCTTTTCAGCTCGTATGTCGTCATGGTTCGCTTACTGCCGATGAGATGTATGTGCCACTACTCGTTCATCGCTCATAAGTCTTGCTTCAGTGCCGCACCCCTCTAGGATGTGACTGTATGAGCACCTCCGATGAACTAGTGGAAACCGTGACGGCCCCCGCCAAGGTCATGCGTATTGGTTCAATGGTGAAGCAGTTGCTCGAAGAAGCTCATGCCACTCGCCTCGACGAAGCAAGTCGGGAAAGAATGGCAGAAATCTATGAACGCTCCATCTTGGAATTAGGCGACGCGTTGTCACCCGATCTGCAAGAGGAATTGAAAATGCTGGCCTTGCCATTCACCGATGGTGAAATTCCGAGCGAAGCGGAAATTCGTGTTGCCAAAGCTCAGCTCGTTGGCTGGCTAGAAGGTTTGTTTCATGGAATTCAGGCCACTCTTTTCGCTCAACAAATGGCAGCGCGTCAGCAATTTGAAGAAATTCGCCAACTGCCTACTGGCCAAGGCCCCGAAGCGGGAACTGGTCATAATGGTCAATATCTCTAATCAGTCGGTCTTTTTCATCCCGCGTCACACGGGTTTGGTAGTTTCGCCTTTCTGACGCCACTATGACTGAATCTTTTACTCACCTCCATGTTCACACCGAATTCTCAATGCTCGACGGTGCATCACGCCTCGACGAACTTGTGGCGGCGGCAGTGGCCGATGGTCAACCTGCGCTAGGTATTACCGATCATGGCAACATGTACGGGGTGCTCGACTTTTACCGAGAATGTAAAAGCCAGGGCATTAAACCCATCATTGGCACCGAGGCCTATATGGCGCACGAGTCACGCCACGAGCGCCCGGCGCGACGTGGCCGCATCGACGACACGGGTGGCGATACCGAGTCAGGTAGCAAGTTGTACTACCACCTCACGTTGCTTGCAGAAAATACCACCGGCTATCGCAACCTCATTCAATTATCAAGCCTGGCTTTCCTCGAGGGGTACTACTACAAGCCCCGCCTTGACTGGGAACTGCTCGAAAAATATAGCGAAGGTCTGATTGCCTCAACAGGTTGCTTAGGCGGGCATGTTTTGCAGTCGCTGTTACGTGGTGACGACAAAGGTGCTCTGGAAAAGGCTTCACGTTTGCAAGACATCTTTGGTCGCGACAATTTGTTTGTGGAATTGCAAGATCACGGTATTCCTGCACAGCTAGAAACAAATCCTAAACTCATCGAAATCGCAAAGAAAATTAATGCTCCTCTCATTGCAACCAACGACTCGCACTACACGCAGCGTCACGACCACACGGCACACGATGCTTTGCTATGTGTGCAAACAGGGGCATTGTTGTCTGACCCCAACAGGTTTAAGTTTGAAGGCGAAGAGCACTATCTCAAATCAGCTGCTGAAATGCGCTGGCTCTTTCGTGATTTCCCAGAGGCCTGCAACAGCACGTTATGGATCGCAGAGCGCGCCAATGTCCATATCGATTTTGAACAAGTACACCTTCCCGACTTTCCAGTACCTGAAGGTTTTGCCAACGATGAAGAGTACTTGCAACACCTCACCACTGAAGGAGCAAAGTTCCGCTGGGGTGAAAAAATGCCAAAGGAAGTTGTCGAACGGCTCGCATTTGAAATCAAAGTCATTATCGACATGGGCTTCGCTTCGTACTTTCTCATTGTGTGGGATCTCATTAAACATGCGCGCGATAACAACATCCGTGTAGGGCCTGGTCGTGGTTCGGCAGCCGGTTGCGCTGTCGCCTACGCATTGCGCATTACCGATCTCGACCCCATTAAATACGACCTTCTTTTTGAACGCTTCTTGAACCCGAGCCGTGTATCAATGCCCGATATCGACATGGACTTCGACTCTCGTTACCGTGAAGAAATGATCCGTTATGCAACGGAAAAATATGGTCGCGACCACGTGGCCCAAATCATTACCTTCGGCACCATTAAGGCCCGTAATGCCGTGCGCGATGCCGCACGCGTTCTCGGTTACCCATACGGGTTGGGCGATAAAATTGCAAAGTCCCTGCCGCCGTTGGTGATGGGTCGTGATACTCCGTTGAAATACTGCTTTGAATATGAGGCAAAGCATCACGACGGCTTTCGGGCATCATCTGAACTACGTGAGCTTGTTAATTCCGACCCCGACGTCAAGCGCGTTGTGGAAGTGGCAATGGGCTTAGAAGGCCTCAAGCGCTCCGACGGAATTCATGCAGCTGCTGTAGTTATTACTCGTGAGGCACTCACCGAGTATTTGCCCATTCAACGCAAACCCGACCCGGGTCAAAGTGCAGAGTTGTCTCCGGTTGTTACTCAGTACGAAATGCACGGAGTAGAAGCGCTTGGTCTTCTCAAAATGGACTTTCTTGGTTTGCGTAACCTCGATGTCATCACCGACACCATGGCAATGGTGCGCGCCAGCTATGACCCCAACTTCGACATCGATACAGTGTCGTTAACCGACCCTCAAACATTCGACCTCTTGGCTCGCGGCGACACCATTGGCGTGTTTCAGTTAGAAAGCCCGCCCATGCGCGCATTGCTCAAATCTCTTGCGCCAAATGCGCTTGAAGATGTTGCTGCTGTGGTTGCGCTGTACCGCCCTGGTCCAATGAGCGTCAACATGCACTACGACTATGCCGAT
>CAMBPP010000006.1 GCA_945869715.1 Bifidobacterium breve | reverse complement strand
AGATTGTGCCGAATGCAAAGGAGATCTTCCGCAAGTTTGCGACAAAAGATCGCTTTTCGTATGTAAGCGGGGTCGTGGGAAAAATCAGCATTGTGCTCATGGCCGGTGCGCTGCTCGTGAGCGCACTCGTTGTTGCAATGGCGCCACGAGTGTGGGGAATCGCTACCGCTCATAATGAAAAGCCTGTCACCCTTCCTGCATTCACGGGAATCGCACAGCGGTCGTATCTGTACGACGTGAATGGTGCTCAAATTGGTGCGTTCCAGGTGGAGAATAGCCAGCCAGTCAAAATGCAAGAAGTGCCGGTCGATGTCACGGCGGCAATTCTTGCGGTGGAAGATGCAGGCTTCTACGGGCACAAAGGTGTGAACCTGCGCGCTTTGGTACGTGCAACGCTGTCGAACTTCAATGCGGGAAGCTCGCGGCAGGGTGCCTCAACCATTACTCAGCAAGTGGTGAAAAATGAATATCTTGCAGGCTTGCCGCGCGACGGCCGGTACAAAGTGCTGCAGACAAGGTATGCCGCATTGCTAGAGAAGCAAGCGACAAAGCCGCAAATTCTTGAGAGGTATTTGAACACCGTATTTTTCGGAAACAATGCTTACGGAATTGAAGCTGCTGCGGAAATATATTTTGGCGTTGGTGTGGAAAAGCTCACCTTGGTGCAAGGCGCATTTCTGGCTGGCCTCATTCAGGCACCTACCAGTTATGACCCCATTCGCCACCCTGAACGGTCGCGGCAACGTTTTACTCAATCTTTGAATCGCCTTGTGGTCGAGAACTTGATGACAAAAGAAGAAGCTGCACGTTTGGCCAAGGAATGGCCGTTGCCAGAAGTGGTGCAAAGTGTTCCGCAGAAGTCGGTAGAGCGCACGTACTTTTCTGAAACGGTAAAAGATTACTTATTGAACCGCAGCGATATTTTGGGCCCCACGTATCAAGAGCGATACAACGCGCTCTTTCGTGGTGGTCTGAAGATCTACACCACACTCGATAATAGTTATCAAAAAGCTGCAGAAAAAGCTGCAGCGGAAAAACTTCCTGCAAATAAGCAAGGCATCCAATCGGCTGTGTTGTCGTTAGATACAGCAACTGGTGGCGTGCGCGCCATGGTGGGCGGTCCTGGTTTTGTTCCTGGGCAAAGTGAAGTCAATATGACCCTGCGCAGGCGTCAAACAGGGTCGAGTGTGAAGATATTTATTTTGGCGGCTGCTTTGCAGGCAGGTGCAGAAGGAATAGATCTTGTCGACGGCACGTTGCCGTGCACCTTGCCGAACCCCGGCAAGCCTAAAGAGCCCTTTGTTGTGACAAAAGGTGTGAGTCGTCCACTTGGTTCGCTCGAAGAAATGACTTGGTATTCCATTAACTGTGCCTACAGCAGGCTCTCGCAAATTGTTGGGTTGAATCGAGTGGTCGACACCACGTACCGCATGACGCAGTCGATGTATTTAAATCGCGACACGTACTCCATTCAGCCGTACGCAAGTTTTGCAACAGGCGCAAATGAAATGAGCCCATTTGATATGGCGAGTGGTGCGCAAACTATTGCCAATGGTGGCTTGCATAAGCAGCCATATTTCATTGACCGTATTGAGAATTTCTCGGGAACGATGTACGAGCACAATGACCCTGGTACACAAGTCTTCACTAAAGAAATTGCCGATAAGGCAGTGTCCATTTTGAAAGGTGTGCTCACTAAGGGCACCGCGCGGCGTAGTGCGCTCGACAAAGATCGCCCCGCTGGTGGAAAAACGGGTACCCAAGATGACAACACCAATGCATGGTTTGTTGGTTTTACAAAAGAACTCACCACTGCGGTATGGGTAGGCGACCCGCGTGCATATACCTCGATGGTGGGAATTCCCGAGTTTGTTGCTGCAGGTGTTCCTCGTGTGCAGGGTGCCACTTTCCCTGCAGCCATTTGGAAGGCATATAACGACGCAGCACTTGTAGATGCCCCCATTGTCGATTGGGATGCGGCGGTTCCACCAAGCCGTGGCTCGATGCGTTTGTACTTGCCAGGTGTCGACTGCGTGGCACAACTTGTGTCGGGCGCATTGCCACGCAGGTTCACTGGCAATGTTGTGGCCTTTGACCCCATGTGGTTAACCACAACAACAGTTCAACCCATTGGTGATCCGGCAGGCGGGGTTACCACGTCTATGCCAAGTACAACAACCACAGCGCCCGTAGTGGTTCCCGGGGCGCAAGGCCCACCAGTAGTGAGCATCGTTGACCCGGGTACCACTATTTTGCCGTCGAATACGAACCCGTTCTCTCCACTGCCAACGCTCGACCCGCTAGGAAACCTCATTTTTGACTGCGCAAGACCCCTTCCGGGAAGCGTTCAAACGAGTATTCCGACACCTGGGTAATAGCCTGCAAGTGTGTCGATCTTGGTTCATCTCTATGACCTGCAAGTGCTCGATACCACCCTTGAGCAATTGCGCCACCACTTCATCACTTTGCCTGAGCGTGAAGTATTAGGTCTTGTTCAAAAAAATATTGCCGATTGTGCGGCGAAAATATCGCTGGGTGAATTGCGCCAACAGGAACTAGAGAAACTGCTCAGTGTGGCGGAAGATACCAGTGTAACTTTGCAGAAAAAACGTGTGCGCCTCGAACAGCAAATGAAAACTGTTATTGCAACGCGCGAAGCAGAAGCACTTCAACACGAAATTCTCACAGTGAACGGTGAATTGAATACGGTCGATGAAGAGTCGCTGGCTTTCATGGAAGAGTCTGAGCTCATCGATTCCACTTTGGCATCGGCACGAAATGACTTGGGTCAATTCCGCACCGCTGAAATTGCTGCCACCGAAGCATTGAAGGTGGCTGAAGAATATAAAAAGGCAGAAGCGCGTGACGTAGAAGAAAAGCGTCAACACCTTGCCGAGTCACTTGATGAAAAGTGGTCGGCAGCGTACGAACTGCGCCGGTCGCAGCACAAAGGCATCGCTGTGGCAAAGGTAAAAAATCACGTCTGTGGTGGTTGCCATCTCGACCTATCTCCATCGGAAGTTGACCTTCTCAAAAAAGAGACCGATGAGAATAGAGAATGCCCGAACTGTGCTCGGTGGCTGGTGTTCTAAATGTTTTTCTGGTTTGTTGCCACGGCAATATTTTCGGTTCGGTTTGTTTTCCAAGACCCGCGCTTTGACTATCGACTACTTGTAGTGGGTGTCCTTCTTCCCGATGCCATCGACATTTGGTGGGGTGGCGCACGAGTACTACACACGTTGCTGTTTAGCGTTTCATTGTTAGTGGTCATTATGTTGACAACGCAAAATAAGAAGGTAATTCGTAAACGCACGTTGCCACTTGCCATAGGCACCTTTATGCATCTCATTTTTGATGGTGCATTTACTGCTACGAAAGTATTCTGGTGGCCTTTTGGCGGCGTGTCATTTGGCGATGCTGAACTTCCTGTTGCTCAACGCATGGAGCTCAATATTGCAATGGAAATTGTTGGTGTAATTCTGCTCGTCGTTTTAGTGCGCCAATGTGGGCTGACCAATGCTGAGCGTCGTCGCGACTTTATGCGTTCGGGAATGCTTTCTTCTGTGAGCCAAGCGAAGTAACGCCATGGGCGAACGTTTACTCACACTTGTGCGACACGGGCAAACTGCTGCCAATGCTCAAAACTTGTTGCAGGGTCATGTCAACCATCCACTCGACGACATTGGTCGGGCACAGGTGAGTCTTTTAGGTGCTGCAGTGCAGAAAATTGCTCCGGTCAGCCGCATCATTTCGAGCCCTCTTCTTCGTGCACAACAAACCGCACAAGCAATTGCTGAAGGACTATCGCAAAGTATTGAAGTAGAAACCGACCCGCGTTGGATTGAACTCAACTATGGCGACTTTGATGGCCAGCCAGTGAGTTCAGTGAGTGCACAACAGTGGGCCACCTGGCGAACAGATGAGCATTTTCGCCCACCGCATGGTGAAACGCTTGGCGAACTCTCTGTGCGCGTGCACGAGGCAATTAATGACCTGCTGAACGACACCGGGCACTCGCACATTGTGGTGGTCAGTCATGTTTCGCCTATTAAGGCCGCGGTGGCATGGGCGCTTGGTGTTGGTGTGGCAGTGTCGTGGCGTATCGCCCTCGACCGCGCGTCAATGACAACGGTGAGGCTCGACGCGAAGCATCCTGCACTGAAAACTTTTAATGTCACTGTGTGAAGTGGTGAGTCGGTCTGTAAGCGGGATTCTGTTCGCCGAAGCGAGGTGACCATCCATCTTTGCGGTCTACCCGAGAAGTACCCGAAGGCGAGCGAGCAGCTCATCTTCTCTGCATGACCTTGCTTCAAGTGGGGTTTGCCAAGCCGTACAAGTTGCCCCGCACGCTGGTGCGCTCTTACCGCACCGTTTCACCCTTTCCCGCAGAGTTGCCTCTGTGGGTGGTCTACTTTCTGTTGCACTTTCCGTGAGGTCGCCCCCACCTAGCTCGCGCTAGCACTTTGCCCTATGAAGTCCCGACTTTCCTCGACACATAGGACATGTGCCGCAGTCACCCGACCGACTCACCGCTCAAAAGTGTACGAGGTTTATTGGGGAAGTGGCGTTGGCTTTAGGAGCATTTGGCGTATTCGTACGCCATGGAGTTGAGGCTTGGCGTTTCCATGTTGAGTGTGGTTTTGTTGCCTGCCTCGCTCTTCTTGCCAAGAGAGACAGCGATGGATCCGAGTGATCCAAATGGGCCAGGCACTGCTGCGGGGTTCGGCTTCCCTGTGTCTTTGTTTGTTGATGGTCCAATGCCTGCAATGCCAGGGTTAATGGCTTGAGCAAGAACTGCAGCGTGGCGAGATTCCTGTTCTCCAATACCCATCGCTGCTGCGCGCAACTTTGGCTGAGAGAGCATTGACACGTAGAACTGGTATGTTTCGGCGGCCAAAGTTTCAAGGCCAAGAGCTAATGCCATGACATCGTCAAGTGGTGTGTCGCTTGGTGCAATGCCAGCATCTTTGTTTCCCAAAATCAGATCAAGCGCTGGGTTGATGTAGAGCTTGTTAATTTGCTCGTTGGCGCATTCAAAGGTTTCACCTTTTGCCTCGGTGATGATTCCGCTCAATGCTTTGGCGTGGGCTTCATGATCGGCCTTAAACCTGTTGACCACTGCTGCAGTGCCTGATGCGCTACCAGTGAAGAGACCGAGAGCCAATACTTTTTTATAGGTGTCGATGGCGTTGAATTCAAGTGAAGTGGCAGTGCGTAAGAGCACTTCATCGGTGGGCGCTCCGTCGGGGAGGCCTGTTGTTGGCGGCACTACACCAATGCGTGGGAACTCGCCCTGTGGGCTCTGAGGACCTTTTCCGCATGCGGCAAGCAGTGTTGTGGTGGCAATTGCAAAGCCGCCTGTGAGAAAAAACCGACGGCGGTTGACTGCGGAATTCAAATCAAAGTTATTCGAGTTCATGGTGAGTCCTTAGAAGATACGTTCTACGCAGGGTAGGTCTTGGTGTCGAATGGTTTTGCGGCATTGTCGAGAATGTCGCCGAGGCCTTTTTTGCCTGCAAAGCCAGCGAGTACCGCTGCATGACGACCCTGTACAGGAATGATGGACGCAACAAGTTGCGCACCGTCGGTGCCCGTAATGATTCCGAGCACGCCGAGGTGAGTTTTGACGAGCGAGTTCTCTAATGAGAGAAAGGTGCCCGCAAGTTCGGTATCGGAACCAGATGATGCAGCTATTACGAACGCTGTGTAGAAACTTGCATTTTGTGTGGTGGCCGATGAGCGACCAAGAAGCCCTGCCAACGACTGTGCTTGAGCAAGATGATGCCCGCCAAATAAGTCAAGAACTGTTTTGAGATCTTTTCCAGCTACAGCAGATGCTTTTGCGTAGAGCGCAGTCATTGCAAGTTCGATTCCATGAGCGAACTGCAAAATGGCGATGTCGCTCTTTGTCGGTTGCTTTGGCGGGGCGGTGGTGGTGGGTGCGCTCACGCGGGGTTCCTTTCGCATTCTTTAACAGATCAGATTTGTGTCCATCACAGTATTTCAGACGAGGTTGATTTCCGAACTAAGGAAAGCGAGACAACTTTAGAAGTCGAGAGCAGAAAGGTCGGGGATCCAGCCCTGTGAAGCCCTCACGGCTTGGGCCCATTGCGCACGCGTAGCCTCGGTGGTCGGCTCGTCTAAGGCGCTTTCCACTTGATTCTTGGGGTTCCAGGTGCTGGTGGCAGCAGTAAGGGATGGCCACAGCCCGAGTGCGGTGCCTGCCAAAAAGGCTGCTCCGAGTGTTGTTGCCTCCGTGACGGGCGACACCTCAATAGTGCGAGAAGTGCTGTTGGCGAGCGCCTGAACAAAAACAGGGTTCTTACTCATTCCGCCGTCAATGCGAATGGGGCTACTGGCGGGCGAGGCGAACTGGGCTGCATCGTGGGCGGCGGCTTCGAAGAGGTCGGCGCCTCTGTGAGCAATGCCTTCGAGAACTGCTCGAACAACATGGGCGCGTGTGGTGCCGCGTGTGATGCCCAAGAGTGCTCCACGTGCGCCGTAGTCCCAGTGCGGTGTTCCGAGGCCAAAGAGAGCGGGCACGTACATGACCCCATCGCTACTTGCCACAGTGGCAGCAAGGTCTGCACTTTCCTGCGCATTGTTGATGAGCCCCATGTCTTCAATGAGCCACTCAATATTGGTGCCTGCAGACAACATGATGGCTTCAACGCCCCAATGCACTTTGGTTGTCGTTACGCCTTTTTCATCTTTTTCATTGAGCGAAAAAGCAACAATGGGGAAAGTTCCCGATGTACTGCGAGATGATGCTGTGGGTGCGGTGGTGCCGGTGTACAAGTCGAGCATGCCACCAGTACCAAAAGTAATTTTGGTGCTGCCAGGGGTAATGCAACCTTGCCCCACCAAAGATGCTTGCTGGTCACCAACGAGTGCGGCAATGGGAAGGTTGTCTAATTCGGTTGCGTGTCCCACAACTTGTGCTGACGCAACAATGGTGGGCAGTGCGGCAAGTGGAATATTTAAAATTCCGCAAATTTTTTCTGACCAGTTCAATGTGTCAATAGAAAAGAGCCCTGTTACGCCAGCATTGGTGTGGTCGGTAACAAATGCTTCCCCTGCGGTGAACTTCCACGTCAGCCAAGTATCGATGGTTCCAATGCAAATATCGCCGCGCTGAATTTCTTCTTGCAATTGTGCCCCGTAGTTTTTCAACATCCACGCTGCTTTTGTTGCCGTTTGGTTGGGGGCAAACATGAGGCCATGCTCGGAACGTGCAGTGATGCACTCCATGACGGTGCGCAGATCTTGCCACCCAAGTGCGGGGCCCAGGGGTTCGCCGGTAATGCGATTCCACACAACGGTAGAAGCGCGTTGGTTGGTGATGCCTATTCCTATTGCGGAATTGGGGTTGCGTTGCAAAATGGTGAGTGCGGCCTCGCGTGCGGCAGTGAACATGTGCATTGCATCGAACTCAACAAGACCGGAAAAGGGAGTTGAAGGTGGATTCTTGCAGTACTGCGAATCAATAATTTGCCCGGCTCCATTAACGAGCGCTGCGCGCAATCCGGTTGTTCCTACATCAATGACCAAAATTGATGGCATTGTCATTTGGGGCGCACTCCTGAGTTCTGCATGAAACTACCCAGCAGTCCGCCAACGACACTTGCAACTAGCGACAGCGAAAATGCGGTGATGATTCTGCTCACACGTACTTCGCCGCCGGTAGCCACGCGAATGAGGAGAAAAAAGCCTTGTACCACGACAAAAACCCCTGCACCTGCTACGAGAGCGTGCATGAACGGCCGTCCCAATTGTTGATGCCATGCGGCCACTCCGCTGCCAATAATAAACCCGAGAATGGCAAGCAGTGAAAGCATTGGCGCCCAACCACTGGGATTGTCGGAATTGTCGATGACGAATCGCGCAATGAGCGTGGGAGGTACAGCAAAGAGAGCGGTGACTGATGCCCCTTTTTGTAGAGCAAGCGTGTCGAAATTTTTCATTGCTTATGTTTAGCGCATTGGCCAGAGGGCAGCGTCGTTCGACTCGGTGTTGAGACCCAATTTTCCGGGGTTCAAAATGTTGTTTGGGTCAAGAGTTGTTTTCAGCGACTGTAGAACTTTCATTCCGGTTCCGAGTGCTTCGGTCATAAAGCGATTTCGGTTCAGGCCAACGCCGTGGTGGTGCGACAGGTTTGCCCCGGCTTGAAGTGCTGCACGTTGCGCTGCATCCCACAGAGCTACGTAGGTACTCTCAAACTCTTCTGGCGGCGGGGTAGCAGCAAAGGTGAAATACACACATGCGCCGTCGAGGTAGCTGTGCGATAAATGACATGTTGCGCTTCGTGCGTGTGGAACTTGAAGAATTGATTGCACTACTGCATCGTTCACATGCATCAGTTGGCTCCAAGGTGCAGCAACTTCAATGGTGTCTACAACAAAGCCTTTTTTGGTGAGGGCTTGCAAAGCGCTGGTGTCATTGCGGTGCGACAACCATTTTTCGACAAGTGCAATATCGGCCACGATTGCATTGTTCGATGTGGCGTATTGCTGCACAATATGCATTGTTGCTGCAACAAGTTGCTCGTTGCCTTCATCGAGAACGAGCAGAGTTGCTTGAGTGCCATCGCCTTCGTGCGAGCGCTTGCTTTCGCTTCCGTCGTATAAGCGCAGCACCGCAGGTGTGGCGCCTGCGCGAATGAGTTGACGGCAAGCTTCAATACCTTCGGTAAAAGTGGGGAATCGGTATGCGGCTGTTGCGCGAAGCTCTGGCAACGGGTGGGCGCGAAGCCACGCCCGAGTGATGACGCCAAGAGTTCCCTCGGAACCGAGAAATACTTCAGTGAGGTTGGGCCCAGCTGCTGCAGCAGGGGCACCTCCGGTGAGAACAACTGTTCCATCGGCAAGCACCACTTCAAGGCCCACCACCATGTCTTCAATTTTCCCGTAGCGCGTTGAAAATTGACCAGCGCCTCGGCAAGCAATCCAACCGCCGACGGTTGAGATATCGAAAGATTGTGGATAGTGGCCAACGGTGAGTTTGTGTTGCGAGTTCAACTCAGATTCCATGTCTGGACCAAAGGTGCCAGGAAGAACTTCAACAATGCCCGACAGAACATCGACAGATGTGATGCCCTGGAGCGAAGTGAGATCGAGCAAGACTCCGCCGTAGAGCGGAATGGAGGCGCCAGTTACTCCACTGCGACCGCCAGCAGGAGTGACGGGAATATTTTCTTTGTGGCAAATAAGCATGACTGCCGAGACTTGCGACGTGTTGAGTGGACGACACACCACGGCTGGCAGGGCGGCAGTTTCGTTGCGTAGTGCCCATGACAACGACAAAGGCCACCAGTCGCGACCACCTTCAGCGAGTGTTGCGGCATCGGTAGAACTAGCACATGCAGATGCAAGTTGTGCGAGTACGTCTGCGCTGATTGAGCCGCGTGCTTGAGTGGGAAAATGTGGTGTTGCCGTTGCGGCTGACCCAGAGAATTCAATGGGTGCTGTTGCTTGCAAGGGTTGTGTCATGGTTGCTCTTTCGTCGAGGCGACAAATTCAGATTCAGTAACTAACCCAGCAGCTTCTTCTTCGGCACAGATGCCATGAAAGTGTGCAACTTGATTGTTGATGTCAGATTCGCTCCAGTTCATTTGTGGCGCAATGAGTTCAGCCACGCTGCGCGCGGCATTTTTTGCTGCTGTGCGGTTGAAAAGGAGCGCCCGTGTGCGCCGTGAAAGAACGTCATCAAGCGTGAAGGCCATTTCATGAGTTACTGCGTACATTGCTTCAGCACGCAAGTAGGGAAGGCCATCAATGAGGGGCTGCGCAAGGTCGGGTTGCGCTGTGATGAGTGCTTCAATGTCGGTTGCAAACGTGCCAAAGCGTTGGGCAAGATGCAACTGTTGGGTCGTGCGAGATTTTGATTCTCGGTACCCACGAGCACCGTGTAATGGAAGATTTTTGGTTTGGCATCGATACTTTTTGTCCGACAAGTGAAGCTGATGAATGACAGCGTCGATGGTGTCTTCACTCATTTCACGGTAGGTGGTGAGTTTGCCGCCGGTCACGGTAATAACCCCAGATGCTGAAGTGCTCACCCGGTGACGTCGCGATAAGTCGGCGGTGCGTTCACCAATTGACTCATTTTCGTCGGGCTTCACAAGTGGGCGTAACCCGGCCCATACGGCCAAAACGTCTTTGTGCGTTATTTCGTTGGTGATGCTCGCGTTGAGTGCTCGTAGAACGTAATCGATGTCGTCTTTCGTACATTGTGGGTTGTCTGGCGAGCCTTCGTAACCGGTGTCTGTGGTGCCAATGTAGGTGTATTGAAATGTTCCATCGCCATTAGGAACCCAGGGCACCACAAACAAACTGCGTTTATCTTTTGGCACAGGAATGACTACAGCAATGTCGTTACGCACGAGGTTCCACGGCACCGTGATGTGTACCCCTTTGGCGGGGCGAATAGACGAAGGGTGTTTTCCTTCGTCAAGTTTGCGCACATCGTCGGCCCATACGCCAGAGGCATTAACAACTGCCTTGGCTCTTACTGTTAGCGCGTCGCCTTCGTGCGACTGTGCACTGACAAGAAATGTTCCCACAGAGTCTTTTTCAATTCCAGTGACGCTGCACCAGTTGGCAAGTGTTGCCCCAAGTTGAGCTGCAGTTTGCGCAAGTGAAATACATATACGAGAGTCATCTGCTGCGGCGTCGTAATACAAATATGCAGACGCAAGCCGATCTTTTGGCATTGTTGGTAAGTGTTTATACGCAGCCTTTGCATTTAAGCGGCGGTGAAATTTTCCGATACGCCACCCACCTGTGAGGTCATACATCCACAATGCAGAACCCAGTGCGCGCGCAATTTTCTTTTTGATGAGACCATCTTTAGTAACGATGGGAATCATGAAGGGAAGCACTTGCACTAAGTGTGGTGCATTGGAACGCAGACGTCGTCGTTCATGCAGTGCTTCGTACACCAAGCGCACATCACCTTGTTGCAAGTAGCGCAACCCGCCGTGAATGAGTTTTGAACTTTTCGATGAGGTACCCGAAGAAAAGTCGTGACGCTCAAGTAGTGCAACTCGCAATCCTCTGCTTGCAGCATCAACGGCAACACCAAGACCCGTGACACCACCACCAACAACGACAACATCGAATTCTTCATGTGACAGATTCTGTAGTGCTCGTGCTCTGGTCAAAATGGGGGTGCTCAAGGGGGTGGAGTTACTCATGAGTAGATACTACTTGTGACAGAAATCGCATGCTCTGTTAGCTAGCATGACTTGTTGATAATCAGAGCATGAGTCTAATTTCTGATCTGTGAAAACACCAGAAGAGCTCGTGGCCCGCTTTCGGAAGCAGGGGTACAAAGTCACCCCACAACGCCAACTCATTTTCCGGTTGCTCAACGGTAATACGGCTCACCCCACGGCAGAAACGTTGTATGAGGTTGCAGCACAGCAAATGCCTGGCATCTCGTTGCGCACGGTGTACCAGACCTTGTCGGAATTGAGCGCCATGGGTGAAGTGCAGCACATCGATCTTGGCTCTGGCGCTGTGCGGTTCGACCCCAATGTGGACGATCACCACCATTTGGTGTGCAGCACGTGTGGAGTGGTGCACGACGTATATGTGAATCAAACACCCCTGCATTTTGAAGGCGATGTTGAAGGTTTTGCGGTGCACAGCACACGCATTGTGTTCTCAGGTGAATGTGCTCGATGCGCGCATTTGTCTGCGTAAGAGAAATACCCATAACAACTACAAAAAAAGGAGACGTCATGGCCGGATTGAACGGAACCAAGACACACGAAAACCTGAAAGAAGCATTTGCTGGTGAAAGCCAAGCAAACCGTCGTTACCTCTGGTTCGCGCAGAAGGCAGACGTTGAAGGCTTCCCCGATGCAGCTGCACTTTTCCGTTCAGTTGCTGAAGGCGAAACCGGCCATGCACATGGTCACCTCGACTTCCTCGCACAAGTTGGCGACCCAGCATCTGGTTTGCCCATTGGTGAAACCGAAGAGAACTTCAAAGCATCTATTGCTGGAGAAACATATGAGTACACACAGATGTACCCAGGTTTCGGACGCACAGCTCGCGAAGAAGGATTCAACGACATCGCCGATTGGTTTGAAACTCTTGCAAAAGCCGAAAAGAGCCATGCTGGTCGTTTCCAGCAGGGTCTTGACGCTCTCTAAAGAGTGTGTCATCTCGTTGTGGGGTACAGGCTCTTGCCTGTGCCCCACAACAACACTTCTATAAAAATAATGTATACAGAGGAATGACATGACCATCACATACGACCCGAAGCATCCGAACTACCTCAACGAGGCTGATCTGCGTGATGAGCTCACCCGGGTGTACGACCTATGTCATGGGTGTCGTTTGTGTTTTAAATATTGCACGTCATTTCCCACTCTTTTTTCCTACGTTGATGCCCATGACGACCAAGATGCGGGTCGCTTGACCCCAGCACAACAAGACCAAGTGGTCGACGAGTGCTTCCAATGCAAGCTCTGTTATATCAACTGCCCCTACATTCCAGGTCTGCATGATTGGGAACTCGATTTTCCGCGGCTCATGTTGCGCGCCGATGCGACGCGCCAAGCAAATGGTCAAGTGCCGCTGCGCAAGCGCATGACCACCACGGTCTTGGGCCACACCGATGCGCTTGGCAAAGTAGCGACAACGTTCTCGCCAATCGCCAATGCAATCATGGGAGCCGAACCAGGTTCGCTTGTACGCAAAGTGGTGGAAAAAACTTCCGGCGTCTCAAGCCAACGCCTCTTGCCACCATTTGCCAAGACTCGTTTCTCCACATGGTTCAAAAAGCATGTGTCTCCAGTGATGACCAAAAAGCAAGGCAAAGTTGCCCTCTTTCCAACATGCCTCGTTGAATACCAAGAACCAGGAATTGGTAAAGACCTCATTAATGTTTATGAAAAGAACAACATTGAATGCTCGCTGGCTGAAGGCGCTTCATGCTGTGGTGCCCCGTACCTTCACAGCGGCGATGCTGAGCAATTCAAAATAGTTGGAGCGAAAAATGTTAAGGCTCTGGCCGCTGCAGTGCGTGCCGGCAACGACATTGTTGTGCCACAGCCAACGTGTGGATACATCTTGAAAAAAGACTATGTCGACTACATCGGTGGGCCAGATGCCGAGCTAGTTGCCGCAAATACTTACGATGCGGCCGAGTACCTGATGCGTTTGCATAAAGGTGAAGGAACTGAACTCAATACCGATTTTGTTGGCGAAGTGCCAGAAAAAATCACTTATCATGCGCCATGCCACTTGCGTGCTCAAAACATTGGCATGAAGAGCCGCGACTTGTTGAAACTCACTGGAGCAAAAATTAAGCTCATCCAAACCTGTTCAGGTATCGATGGTATGTGGGGCCTTCGCGCCGAAAACGCCGATATGTCAGTGCCAATTGCCCGCAAACTTGCCGCTGAAATTGAAGCTGCTGAGGGCGATGAAATTGCTGGCGATTGTCATTTGGCAAATACCGCCATTACAGAACAAACAGGTAAATCGCCAAGCCACCCCCTGCAATTGTTGGCTCGCGCTTACGGAATCCCCGAAGAAAAATAACAACCCAATTAGAGAGGATGAAAATGACCCCCGTATTGTCACCATCTCACAATGGTTCACGCAAGCTAGTGCTCGAAGACATTCTCGACCTACGTGCATATGAAAAAGTACGTGTTGCGGAAAAAGCACGCGTCTTAGAACTGAAGCGCAAACGTCGCGTTGAACTCGGAACCATCTTGACAGTGCTCTTTGAAAACAGAGACACCATGTGGATTCAGATTCAAGAAATGCTGCGTGCCGAGAAAGTGCTCACCGATGAAGGTGTCTACGAAGAACTCAACGCGTATAACCCACTCATTCCTGAACCAGGACAGTTGAGCTGCACGATCTTCATTGAAATCACTACCGAAGCCGCCATGCGCGAGTGGTTGCCAAAACTGGTGGGTATCGAGCGCTCAATTATGCTGTTGCTCAGCGATGGCACTGAGGTGCACCCTGTGACCGATGCTCAGCACGATGCTGCTCTCACTCGTGAAGACATCACCGCTGCGGTTCATTACATTCACTTCAATTTCACACCTGAACAAGTGGCCACATTTGCCAGCGGGCCGGTGCAATTACGTTGTATCCACCCCAATTATTTAGAGGTAATTGAGCTGGCCGATTCCACCGTCGGAGAGCTTCTTTTAGACCTGCAGGCCAACAGTTAATTCTTTCCTGTTGAGTTTGCGTTACTTGTAGAGCACAACGTAAGGTGAGCGAGGTGAGACGTTCGTCACGCATTAGGGGATGCTTGGCGAAAGGACCACTGAACACATTCCGGGGCTTTCCCGGGGTGAACTGCAACACGGTGGGGGAAACAACGTGACAGTCATCGATCTTTCATGGCGACAAAAAGGGGCCTGTCAGGGCCTCGATCCTGCAGTCTTTTTTCCAGATGAAGGCGACGAAGCGCAGGTGGAAATCGCCATCGCGGTCTGCGATACCTGCCACGTGCGGGTCTCGTGCCTTGAACATGCGTTGGCCAGCCGCGAAAAAGAAGGTGTTTGGGGCGGTACCACCGAACGCGAACGCCGACGCATTGTGCGTCAACGCCGTCGGTCTGCGTAAGAATGAGCGAGTGACTTCTTCGCATTCGCTCGATATTGCTCAGTACGGGGGTTGGCCAGGAATTTTGGGCACGCTCATCTCGGGAAACAATCTCGATGCACATATAGCCGAAGCAGCTATCACCGACATTTTAAACGGGCAAGCAACTGCCTCTCAAATGACCGCCTTCATTGTTGCATTGCGCGCCAAGGGTGAAACTGCAACCGAATTATCGGGCATGTTGCGCGCCGTGCGTTCCGCTGGCCAACGCGTAGATCTGGCACCAGAACTTGCACAACGCGCCATCGACATTGTGGGCACGGGCGGCGACCAAAGTAATTCTTTTAACGTTTCTACTGTCACTGCGATCGTTGTGGCCGGCGCCGGAGTGCCGGTATGCAAGCATGGGAACCGCGCCGCTTCATCGAAGTGTGGTGCAGCCGATGTGTTGGAAGAACTTGGTGTTGCCATTGAACTCGACCCCGTCGGTGTTGCTCAATGTATTGATGAAGCAGGAATGGGCTTTTGTCTTGCTGCTCGTTTTCACCCAGCGTTTCGCTACACGGGGCCATCGCGGCGCGAAATAGGAATTTCCACTGCGTTCAACTTGTTGGGGCCCATGGCAAACCCTGCTCCTATCTCTTCCATGCTCGTTGGTGTTGCAGCGCCGTGGATGATGCGCCCGATGATTGAAGCTTTAAGTTCACGCGGAGTCACTTCTGCATGGGTGGTTCATGGAAGCAACGGAACCACGCAAGGTGGGGTCGACGAACTCACGCTTGCTGGCCCTGCACTCGCCATGCAATTACGCAATGGCGATGTAAGTGAATTGATAGTTGACTGCTCCGACATTGGTCTGGCAGCGCAACCACTGTCGGCAATTGTTGGCGGAGACGCAACTGAAAATGCCCGCATTGCTCGTGCAGTGCTAGCTGGCGAAGCAGGTGCAGCACGCGACACAGTGGTGTTCAACGCGGCTGCAGCACTGCATATTGCTGGGGTCGCAGCGTCGCTTGGCGCAGGTCGCATGTTGGCAGAAGAATCTATTGATTCAGGTAAGGCATCTGACGTATTGCGGAAGTTAATAACAGCAAGCACTGCAGCAGCAGAGCGCTTGGAGTAAATATTTCCTCTCTTGCAGTGCGCGTTCCCGCAAGTTCGGCCAATTTAGGCCCAGGGTTCGATGGAATAGCCATGGCGTTGTCTTTGTACGCAACTGTGCGCGAAGCAGAAAGCACCGAACCTGTTGCCGATGAATTTCACCCAGCCACCATTGCCTTTCGTGCACTCGGCGGCGTAGGCAATATTTCTGTACGCACCGATATTCCGATGGGTCGTGGTCTTGGCTACAGCGGGGCAGTGCGAGTGGGTGGAGCATTACTCGCAGCAGTTCAGCAAGATGAAAATGCACTGCACTCCCATGAGTGGCGCAAGAAAGTTCTGGTGGCAACTTCGGAACTAGAAGGCCACGGCGACAATGTTGCTGCATCGTTGCTGGGCGGAATAGTGGGAACGAACGGAACATTCGCAGCAAAAATTACAAACAACTGCGCAGTGGAAGTGGTGGTGTGGGTTCCGTCTTCGTCTACCTCAACTCATGCATCGCGCACAAAATTGCCGACCCAAGTACCTCTCGCAGATGCATCTTTCAATATTGCTCACACCGCACTTCTTGTTGGAGCATTGAATTCTGGAGATCTTGAAGCACTTGCTGCAGCAACTGCCGACCGCTTGCATCAAGATCTTCGTTTTGCAGCGGTTCCACATAGCCGAGCTGCGCTCGATGCAGGGTTAAGCGCCGGAGCCATTTGTGGATGGCTATCGGGTTCGGGTCCGAGTGTTGCCATGTTTTGTCGTGCAGGCGAGGCAGCACGTATTGCTCAGAGCCTTCCCGCTGAAGGCACGGCAAAAGTGTTAGAGATCAACACCACTGGTGCGCGCCTGTTATAGCTCTGTCACACCCCTTTGCTCATATGTGGGTATGGAACAACGCACCTCAATTCCGGTTACTTCTTCGTCGCTCACCATCTCATGCGATACCTGTGTGATGCGCGAGAGCGATGCGTGCGGCGACTGTGTGGTCTCGTATCTCTTAAATCACGAGCCAGGCGATGCCGTGGTATTCAGCCTTGAAGAAGAGCGTGCCGTCAGGTTGCTCGCTTCTGCGGGTTTGGTGCCTACGCTTCGTCATCGTGAAGTCGGTTGAGTCTCAAAGTAGCTATACGCACCACCTCTCTGAGGTAGGTCTGTCGGCTGGGTTGCACCGCATTGGCTTCACCACTGCCGAGCCATTGTTGCGGGCACGTGAAGCGTTAGTTGAGCGAGAAGCACGTGGGCTACGCGACACCATGCAGTTCACGTATCGCAATCCCATTCGTTCAACAACACCAGAGATGGCGCTGCCACATGCGCGCAGCATTGTGGTGGGCGCGCGCAGTTATTTCGCCGATGTGCCGATGCCGGCACTTTCTGAAATGACCGATCAGGTATTTGGCGACGTGGCTCGCTATGCCTGGTCCGATCATTATGCGTCGTTGCGCGATTCGCTCACGGTGGTGGCGCAACAGTTGCGTAGCGATGGTCATGAAGCTCTGGTGTTTGCCGATAGCAATGCAATTGTCGATCGTGAAGTTGCGTACCTTGCAGGGCTCGGATGGTTTGGCAAAAATGCAAACTTGCTCATCAGCGGTGCAGGCAGTTGGTTTGTCTTGGGGTGTGTTGTTACTACTGCCGAGTTGTCGCCGTCATCTGTGGTGTCTGACGGTTGTGGAACCTGCCGGCGGTGCCTCGATGCCTGCCCAACCGGAGCCATTGTGGAGCCTGGTGTTATTGATGCTGGAAAGTGTTTGGCATGGATACTGCAAAAGCCTGGTGTCATAGCGCACCAGTATCGCGAAGCTATTGGGGCACGCATGTATGGCTGTGACTCATGCCAAGACGCATGCCCGCCAAGCATGCGCCTTGCACAACATGAAAATATTGCCGACGATGCCCAAATAGTTGTCGATGTGTTGGAACTGTTGTCACTCAGCGATGCTGAAATTCTGGAACGCTACGGCCGTTGGTACATCGCGGGTCGTGATCCGCGATGGGTGCGCCGCAATGCCTTGGTGGTCATTGGCAATACAGCTTCCTTGCACAATGAAAAAGCGAAAGCGATAGTGGCCACTCACGTGCAGAGCTCCGACCCTGTCTTGCGAGCACATGCAATTTGGGCGGCATCGCGCCTAGGCATGGGTTCCAGCATTCCGCTTCACGATGAAGATCCCGATGTGGCAGCGGAATTGCACCGTCTGCCAGGCGTGCGTGAGCAACACTAGAGAAGCATGACTTCCCGCCACCTATTAGTAACGAACGACTTCCCACCAAAAATTGGTGGTATTCAGTCATTGCTCTGGGAATGGTGGCGCCGTTTGCCAAGCGATTCCTTTGCTGTACTCACATCGCCCTACGAAGGTGCGAAAGAGTGGGATGCAACGCAACCATTTCATATTGAACGCACGCGTGAGCCAGTGCTATTGCCGCACCCATTCATGGTGAAGCGCATTAACGAGATGGCGAAAAGAATGAACGCCGACTTCGTGGTGCTCGACCCTGCGGTACCACTCGGCATTATTGGTCCGTCGTTGGAGTTGCCTTACGCAGTTGTCGTTCACGGGGCCGAGGTCACGGTGCCGGGGCGCATACCTGGCACGCACCAAATATTGGGCCGCGTATTGCGTCACTCCATTCATGTTCTTGCTGCGGGTCAGTACCCGGCAAATGAAGCGGCGCGTGCTGCAGGTCGTGACCTGCCCACAACGGTGGTGCAACCTGGTGTTGACACCGAACGTTTTCACGTATTGAGCGCTGGCGAACGCGCATCGGCACGTGAACATTTTGGTGTGTCGCCTACTGCAGAACTCATTGTTGGTGTGAGTCGCCTTGTTCCGCGCAAAGGTTTCGATATTGCTATTTCGGCTGTTGCGCGGCTCGCGCGTGACCGGCCGCAATTGGAAATGCTCATTGCAGGAGCCGGCCGCGATGCAAAACGTCTGAATGAACTTGCCAAAAAGTTGGGTGCTCCCGTGCGCTTTTTAGGCCGCACGCCATTTGAAGACCTGCCGCTTCTGTATGGTTGTGCCGATATTTTCACCATGCTGTGTCGTAATAGGTGGGGCGGGCTTGAACAAGAAGGCTTTGGCATCGTGTTTCTGGAAGCAGCTGCTTGCGGAGTGCCGCAGGTAGCGGGCAGTAGTGGCGGAGCTGCTGAAGCCGTTGACGATGGCGTAACGGGCATTGTGGTGAAAGACCCCACCAGCATCGACGAAGTGGCAAAAGCTTTTTCATTGCTGCTGAACAGACCCGACCTGCGGCAAAAAATGGGAAATGCAGGGCGAGTGCGAGCAGTAGAAATTTTTTCCTACGATGTGCTCACTGCCCGTTTATGGAATACTCTGTCGCAATTGTGAAGAAAGACAAGTAATGAGCAAAATCGTTTTGTTTAATCGAGTAGCAACAGTGAGTTTTGCTGTTGTTGCAGTTTTTAGCGGCATTTTCTTTACTTCAGCATGGCGAGTGGCAATTGTCGCAGTTTGTGTATCTCTTTTTGCTGCGGGTGTGGCTACTTTCCTCTTGGGGTACTTCGCTGCCGTGCAACGCAGCAGAGAAGAAGAGATTTCAGTTACTCAACTTTTCTTCTTGGCAGGCGAAGTTGCACCAAAAAATGTGCGCCGAGCAATGTGGTATTGCTTTGCGGCACAATGCGTCGTTGGTCTTGGCGTTGCCTTGGCGCGACCTTCAACCGATGGAAAAGCGGGAAGTGTGATGGCCTTCGCGGTCATGGTTCCTATGCTCGGAATTGGGTTGAATGGCCTGTGGGCAGGCAAGTTCGGTACATTTGAACCGCGACAATTGAAGTCTGCACCGGAATAAACGTGCAATTGCATGCGCCATCGGTAACAATGGGGTATGGCCGAAACCGCCAAACAAACAACCGTCATCGCCGCATCGCCTGAGCATTGCTTTGCCATTGCTACTCAGTTTGAGCGCTACCCCGAATGGGCTAAAGACCTGAAAGACGCCGTGGTCCTTGAACGCGATGAGCAAGATCGTGCTTTACGAGTCGAGTTTCGCGCTTCGGCACTTGGCCGCAGCACTCACTACACACTTGGCTACACCTACGGCGATTCTCCGCTCACCATTCAGTGGAAGCTTGTCGATGGCGACATTATGCGCACGCTCGATGGCGACTACATGTTTGAGCCAGTGAACAACGGAACACTTGTTACCTACGACCTGTCTATCGATCTCGTCATTCCGCTTCCTGGTTTTGTGAAGCGCCGCGCCGAAAATCGCATTTTGCATACGTTGAATGAACTGAAAGCACGCTGCGAGTCGTAAGACCGCGCATCAGCATTTTTCATCGCTCAACATGGTTGCAATTGGTATCGATGTAGGTGGCACCAAGTGCCTGGCAGTTGCACTCGACGATGAGGGCTCTGTTCTCGATTCACTGACGCTTCCTACTGCCGCTGGCGTAGGCATAGTTGAAGAAGTTGCCGATTTGTGCGTGGCCCTTGCGTCGCGTGTAGGGCAAACAGCAACATCACTCGGGGTGGGCATGCCCGGAACAGTGTCGCGTGACGGCGTTGTGTATCTCGCGCCACACCTTCCCGAAGTGCGACAGTTACCCATGCGCGCGCTACTTGCAAGCCAACTAGGTATTCGTGTTGTTGTAGACAACGATGCAACATGTGCCGGTGTTGCGGAGTGGAAAAATGGTGCAGCACGAAATTGCGACGATGCTCTGGTCATTACTATTGGCACAGGAATTGGCGCCGCACTCATCGCCAACGGAAAAGTGATGCGCGGTCATCACGGTTTTGCCGGTGAAAGTGGACACCACATTGTGATGCACGGTGGGGAAGAGTGCCCGTGTGGGCGACGCGGATGCTGGGAGCAATATGCATCGGGCTCGGCGCTTCGGCGTATGGCCAATGGTGTGAGCGGTGAAGAAGTTTTGTTACGTGTGGTGCAAGAAGATGCAGAGGCGCAACGTGTTTTGGAAGAGTTTGCAAGCTGGGTGGCTCTCGGCCTTTTCAACTTGGTCAACTCGCTCGACCCACAAGTCATTGTGCTGGGTGGTGGCCTTGGTTCATCTGCGGTGCTGCGGCACTTTGTGGCCGATGCATTGACTCAACAAATGCCGCCATCAGAGTTGCGCCCGCCGCCGCTGTTGGTGACTGCGCAATTAGGCCCCGAAGCAGGTGCCATTGGAGCGGCGTTGCTTGGCAAAGAAGTTATTGAGTAGTACGTATTCGCTGCACAGCGTTGAGCCACTGAGCATGAGCTGCGTTGGCGGAGCTTTGGTTTTCTATATTGGGTAAGTAAGTGGCATTGCTCGCCCAATGCGTGGCAATTTCATCTATGGTCGACCAAACGCCGATGCCCAGACCAGCGAGGTATGCAGCACCGCATGCAGTTGTTTCGCGGTCAATGGGCAACACAACAGGAACCTGAAGTTGGTCGGCTTGGAACTGCATGAGAAATGCATTGTCGGTGGCTCCGCCGTCGGCACGTAGTTCTGTCAAGGTGATGCCGGTCGCCTGTGTCATTGCTTCGATCACGTCGCGCGTTTGAAATGCCACCGACTCTAAAGTTGCTCGCGCTAAATGCGCGCGGTTAGTGCCGCGCGAAATACCAAAAACGCCGCCGCGCGCGTATGGGTCCCACCAAGGGCTGCCGAGCCCAGTGAGCGCAGGAACCATTACTACTCCTGCGGAATCGGAAACCGATAATGCCAGTGCCTCTACTTCCTTGGCGTTCTCAATAATATGCAAACCATCACGTAGCCATTGCACCGCGGCCCCAGTCACAAAAATGGATCCTTCAACTGCATAAGTGGTGACGTCATTAATGCGCCAAGCAACAGTATTGAGTAAACCGTCGACCACTGAAGGACATGTGGTGCCCACGTTCATCAGCACGAAGCTGCCAGTTCCGTAAGTGTTTTTTGCCGTGCCGGCAGCAAAGCAGGCTTGACCAAAGAGTGCAGATTGTTGGTCTCCTGCAATACCTGAAATAGGAATGCCGCGAGGAATACCTTCAACATTTGTTGAAGCAAAAATGCCACTTGAGTTGCGCACCTCGGGAAGCGCATTCATGGGAATGGAAAGAAGTGAACATATTTCTTCGCTCCATGCATGTTTTTGAATGTCGTAAAGCATTGTTCGACTTGCATTCGATTCATCGGTTGCAAATGCGGTTCCACCCGAAAGCCGCCACAAGATCCACGAGTCAATGGTTCCGAGTGCAAGTTGGGCAGTGGGCTCAACTACTCCGTTGCGTAGTAGCCATTCTGCTTTAGTTCCAGTGAAGTACGGGTCGAGAACAAGGCCCGTGATGCGCCGAACTGTTGGAAGTTCATTGGCCAACTGTTGACAGCGGTCTGCGGTGCGGCGATCTTGCCAAACAATGGCGGGTGCAAGTACTTCGTCGCTCGCGCGATTCCAGGCCACAAGTGTTTCGCGCTGGTTGGTAATGCCCAGTGCAATAGGTGGTTCGCTCAGTTGGCTGAATACTTCGCGCAATGTAGACAGAACTGCACTCCAAATTTCCTCGGCATCGTGTTCTACCCAGCCAGGTTGTGGAAAGTACTGCGTGAATTCCTTGTACGAAGTAAGCGAGGGTGCACCATCGAGAGAGATTGCACGCGCTCTGACTCCGGTTGTTCCGGCGTCAATTGCAACGATGAAAGCCATGCCTAGAAACTAGTGCTGTTTGACCTTTTCGCCGTCAAAGCGGTAGCCAAGGCCGCGAACGGTGACAACATATTGGGGTTCGTCTGGGCGTACTTCAATTTTCGTGCGCAGACGGCGCACATGAACGTCGACAAGTCGACCATCGCCGAAGTATCCGTATCCCCATACCCGGTCGAGAAGTGTTTCACGAGCAAACACCTGGTTGGGGCTGGTTGCTAGCTCGCAAAGTAAGCGAAACTCAGTACGAGTAAGAGAGATTTCTTTGCCTTCTTTGTAGACGCGACCTTCATCGGGACGAATTTCGAGATGTCCGAAGTGCAATGCGTTCTCGAGGTGAAACGCCCCATTTGCTCGGCGCAGAAGCGCGTCCATGCGTGCAACAAGGTGTTGGCAGTTCACTGGGTGCTCGTGATAGTCGTCGGCGCCGGCTTCGAGGCCTTGCAATATGTCGTTGGAGTTCTCGGTGACAATATAAATAAATGCAGAGGTTATATTTCTTATTTGTTTGACCAAGTCGCTGGTATCGCCGTTGAGTGCAGCAAAATTCATGATGACAACAGTGGGTTGCTTACTGCGTACTGCTGCAAGCGATTCATCTACTGAGCGCACTACCTGCAGTTCGAAGTGCCCATTTTTCTCGGCAAATGAATGGATGAGTTCAGCCTCAATTAGGGGAGATCCTTCAACAAGGAGCACGGCTATTGGTGAATTATCGGCGCGTCCTTTGCTCATAGACCTTTAGTCTAGGGCACTTGTAGAGGGCAATTAACTGTTCGAGTTTCGGATGAGATCTTGTATTTGAGTAAATACACCTGGGGGAGATGCCAAAATAGCCGACGGCTGAATGTCGCCACCGTCGATACTGCCGATGATGCAACCAGATTCTTTGGCGATGAGTGTTCCAGCGGCGAGGTCCCATGGGAAAAGATGTTCCTCGTAGTACGCGTCGTAACGCCCTACTGCAACAAAACATAGGTCGAGCGATGCTGAACCGAGGCGCCGAATGTCGCGAATTTTCGCAATGATTTTTGGAATTCGTGACGCCTGAATGAGGCGATTATCTGGTGAATAATTAAACCCAGTGGCAATGAGACAGTGAGCAATATCATTTATCTCATTGCAGTAAATGCGTGTGTCGTTCAAAAAGGCGCCACCACCTTGTGTGGCGGTGTAGGTCTCGTTCAGCGGAGGGCAAAAGACCACCGCTGCGAGTTCGCCGTCTGCGTCGTGTGCCCCCAGCGAAACAGTCCATGTGGGGAGGTCGTACAGAAAATTGGTTGTGCCATCAATGGGGTCAACGAACCAGGTGATGCCACTGCTGCCGGTGTGTCCGCCACCTTCTTCGGCAACGATGCTGTCGTTGGGGCGAGCAGCACGAAGTGCGGTAATGATTGATGCTTCGGTGAGTTTGTCGTATTCGGTCACCATGTCGGTAGAGGTCGACTTTGTGCTTACTTCACGAAGTCCACGCTTGCGACCAGCAAGTGCAACTGCGCCAACTTCATGGGCAATAGTGGTTGCCAAGTTGACGAGGTCGATAGCAAGTGAAGTGGTCATTGGTTGTCCTGCAGTTCTTTCCATTCTCCTAAAGCGCGCAGTACCAGCACAGCAACTACACCCATGCCAGCAGCAGTGACTGTTGCTCCAGAGAACACGCCAATGCCTTTGGGAACATCGCATGCGCCGGAACACTGCAGGTCGACAAGTGCATAGCCAATGAGGCCGCCTGCAATGCCACCAAAGACGATTGAGCAAAACGCCGCTACACGTGCACCTCGAGCGGGCAGCGCAGAAAGTGGGCGCTCGATTGGCGGGGGGTCGTTGTGGGCGGGGGTGGGAAGCGAAGACACAGAGACATCGTAGGCTGTGAAGTGAAATGAACCCTGAACGCGCCATTCTGCATGTTGATATGGACATGTTCTATGTGGCTGTTGAACTACGTGAACGGCCTGAACTGCGCGGAAAACCTGTTGTTGTGGGAAGTGCGGGTCCGCGCGGTGTAGTTGCCGCGGCGTCGTATGAGGCACGCAGGTTTGGGGTCTTTAGTGCAATGGGCTCAATACATGCGCAACGACTGTGCCCCGATGCCATCTTTTTGCCAGGTAATCATGCCTTGTATCAGGAAGTCAGCACGGAAGTGCACAACATTTTTCATTCGGTCACCCCGCATGTCGAGGGGCTGGCCCTCGACGAAGCATTTCTCGATGTCACCGGGTCGCTCAAAATATTTGGCAGTGCGGTAGAGATAGCAGAACTACTGCGCCACCGTATTCGTGCTGAAATTCGTATTCCTTGCTCTGTAGGAATCGCTACGAATAAGTTCATTGCGAAAATTGCCTCGAAGGCTGCAAAGCCAATAGCCACTGCTGAAGGAGTGCGCGAAGGCAAGGGAGTTGTTCAAGTGGAAAGCGGAAGTGAACTTTCATTTTTGCACCCGCTACCCATTAAATCGCTATGGGGAGTAGGTCCAGTGACACAAGAAAAACTCGATCGCATTGGTATTAAAACTATTGGTGACCTTGCTGCGCTTCCACTGCATGTTCTTGCTGTCGCCGTGGGCGAAGCACATGGCCAGCATTTGTTCGACCTGTCGCATGGCAAAGACGAACGTTCGGTGGAATCGGAACGCGATGTGAAATCTATTGGTCACGAAGAAACATTTAATGAAGACCTGTTCACACACGATGAAGTGCACAAGCATTTAGTGCGGCTGTGCGATGCGGTGGCTTCGCGTTTACGTGCGCATCAGACCTTGGCGCGAACAATAACGCTGAAGGTAAAGTTCTCCGATTTTCATTCCATTACGCGCAGCATTACGGCCGTTGGTGGCAAGTCAAGTGGTCCAAGCTTGGTCGAGGCCCTCACACCACTGCTGAACAACATCAACCTTGCTCCTGGGGTGAGGTTGTTGGGGGTCAGCACGAGCAATTTCACCGATGAACGTGCTCAACCTTCTCTTTTTGATGAAGACCATGTTCAAGACCACTCATGGGACCAAGCAAGTGAAGCCATCGACAATATTCGTGAAAAGTTTGGCAAAAGTGCCATTCGTCCCGGTTCAGCGCTCTAACCCAGAGAGTTGTGGGTTGCGTATTGAGATTGGAGCCATATCGTGAGAGACTATGAGCATGCCGTTATCAGAAGAAGAGCAACGCATCTTGCGCCAGATCGAAGAACAGTTGCAATCCGATGAGAGCTTTGCTCAAAACACGTCGCCATCTGGCATGTACCGCCAGTCGGCAAAAACAGTGCGCTGGGCCGCTCTCGGAACCTTGGGTGGGCTGATATTCACAGTTGTTACCCTGTCAATTCACTTTCTGCTTGCTTTTGGCGGTTTTCTCGTCATGCTCGCATGTGCCTTGGTCATTGAGCGTCAACTGCGTGCCATTGGCAAAGTAGGGGTGCAAGATCTTGCAGCTTCCTTGAAAAACAGCCGTATCGGTGCCACACGAATGCGCGATCGTTTCCCTCGCGACTAGATTGCGGGTATGCATCCCGTTTATCCTCCCGAAGCAGCCGTCTATCGCACAAAGGTTCAAGCATTTCTTGCCGAGAAACTTCCCAAGAATTGGGGCGGCACTGGGCAACTTGACGGCGAAGAACTCGATCAGTTTGTTGCCGAGTGGCGTGCCATCTTGGCAACAGCTGGTTACCTGGCTCCCAACTGGCCCGTGGAATACGGCGGCGCAGGTCTGACTGCCCTAGAGCAAGTCATTTTGGCTGAAGAGTTCGCGCGTGCAGGCGTGCCTGGTGGCGCACCAAACGATGTGTTTGGTATTCAAATGTTGGGAAACACATTGTTGCGCTGGGGAACCGAAGAACAAAAAAAGCATTACCTTCCTCGTATTTTGTCGGGCGACGATGTGTGGTGCCAGGGGTACAGCGAACCAAATGCTGGCTCAGACCTCAGCAACGTGGGTTTGAAGGCTGAACTCGACGGCGATCAGTGGATTCTCAATGGTCAAAAAATCTGGACCTCTGCAGGTCACCTTGCCGACCATATTTTCACTCTGGCTCGCACCGACCCCGATGCGCCGCGCCACAAGGGCATCTCTTTTATCTTGGTCGACATGCGTCAAACAGGTATTGAAGTGCGCCCCATCAAAATGATTACCGGCGATAGTGAATTCAACGAAGTGTTTTACACCGATGCTGTTGCGCCAAAGGGTGAGGTCATTGGTGGAGTCAACAACGGTTGGGCAGTTGCAATGACACTGCTCGGTTTTGAGCGCGGTGAAGCTGCTGCGGTGAGCCCTATTCGTTACCAAGCAGAACTCGACCGCTTGTTATTGATGGCGAAAGAACGTGGCGTCAATACCGATCCACTTATTCGTCAACGCTTGGCTTGGTGTCATTCAAAAGTTCAAATGATGCGCTACCTCGGAATGCGCACCCTCACGCAGTTCTTGCAAGGTCATCATCCCGGGCCCGATGCAGCAATTGGCAAATTATTTTGGAGTGAATATCACAAGGTTGTTACTGAACTTGCCATGGACATGATGGGCGCCGATGCAATGGTTCCTGCAGGTCGGCGTCCGTCAAGCGCATTTGGTGCCGACGATGCGGGTGCGCCGAACTCCACCAACAGCTGGGCAATGACCTTCTTGAATGCTCGTGCAGGAACCATTTATGCCGGTTCATCACAGGTGCAGCGCAACATTGTTGGTGAAATGGTTCTGGGGTTGCCTAAGGAGCCACGACCTTCATGATGCAAGTGGTTGGTGCAGTTCTCATTCGTCCCACATTGTGGGGAACGGCGTTGCAGCAGTGGCTGCGACTCATGCCGCGCCGCTGGTGGGCATCTGCACCCTTTTTGCCATTACCGAATCGCGAATACATGAAGATGCGCAACACCATTCAGTACGGAAATGAGCAACATCCCATGGTGGCCAAAGACGTTGTGAGTTACTTGCAGTGGTGTCGGGAATGGAAGCACCTCTCATGAGACAAAGAACGCAGCGGTTGTAGAAATGAAAAGTGCGCTCGTTCTTAATGCAACTTTCGAGCCACTCAGTATTGTTTCCGTGCGCCGTGCCACATGTTTGGTGCTCTCAGAAAAAGCAGAACTCATTGAAAATGATGGAACTGAAATGCGTTCTGAACGATTCACGCTTGCTTCACCTCTCGTTGTGCGACTCAAGTACATGGTGAAGGTTCCGTATAGTCGCCACACCGCAATGTCGAGGCGTGCCATCATGGCCCGCGACGGACACGCATGTCAGTATTGCGGAGCACCCGCCGACAGCATCGATCACGTACTGCCAAAATCGCGCGGCGGCATGCACGTGTGGGAAAACGTCGCCGCAGCGTGTCGTACTTGTAACTTGCGTAAACGTGACCGTACTCCTGAAGAAGCAGGAATGCCGTTGGTAACAAAGCCGTATGTGCCTCGTGAGTCATCGTGGATCACATTGTCGGTGATGACCGTGCCCGATCAGTGGAAGCCGTATCTTGCCCTTGCTTCATAAACGTGAGGGCACTGCCGAAGAACTACACCACACTGTTTTACCCCTAGAGCGAGGCGTGTGGTTGCTGACCCCTACGCGGCCAGCAATTGTTTTGGGCTCGTCACAAAAAGACGAAGACATAGATCATGGTTTTTGTGCAGCAAATGGAATTGATGTTGTACGTAGGCGCAGTGGTGGAGGAGCGGTCTACGTACACCCCACCGAATCATTATGGATCGACATTGTTGTGCCGCACGGTGATGCGTTATGGAATGACGACATCGGAAAATCAATGTGGTGGATTG
>CAMBPP010000005.1 GCA_945869715.1 Bifidobacterium breve | reverse complement strand
ATGACTGAAGAGTTGCGCGCATGGCTTGGTGAAAACTTTGGGAATGTTGAAGTAGAAGTGCATCGTGGCGGGCAACCTCTATACCCCTACTTGTTTGGTGTTGAATAAATATTGTGGCAACAAGTGCTGATGCTCAAGTAGCTACAGGGCCAATCACTTTTCGAGATCTGCACCTACGTAAAGTTGAAGAACTGCGTGGTGTTGGAGAAAAGCGCACCGCAGACCTGCACAAGCGCGGCATCGTCAGCATTCTCGACTTGCTCATGGCGTATCCGCGGCGTTGGGTAGACCGCACCCATGAATGCCGCTTGAAAGATCTGCAGCCAGGCGTAGAGGCGATGGTGCTTGTAGAAGTGCGCAGCGTGAATAAGCGCATGACAAAGAACCGTCGCTCGCTTGTCACAGCTGTCGTTGGCGATGGGTCGAGCAGGTTAACCCTTACTTTTTTCAACCAGCCGTATCGTGAAAAGCAGTTGCGCGAAGGGCTCACCATTTCTGTATTTGGCAAGGCCGACGAGTATCGGGGCTCGTTACAAATGACAAACCCAGTGGTCGACCTCATTGGCGATCGAACGGGTCGTATTGTTCCTATTTACCCACAAAGCGAAGAACACGGAATCAAAACTTGGGAGTTTGCGGGCTGGGTGGAAAATGCGCTTTCTCGTTGTGCGACACGCGGCATTCTTGACCCATTGCCAGAGAGTGTTATTGCGCAGTTGGGTTTAATGCCGCGTCATGAAGCACTGCGAAACATTCATATGCCCGACACCATGGAGACCAAAGAGGCAGCACGTCGTCGCTTGGCATTTGATGAATTGTTGCGAGTGCAGTTGGTGCTGGTGGGGCGTAAACACCAACTTGAGCGTGAAGCTCTAGGTATTAGTCACTCTGCCTCGGGGAAAATGGTGCAGCAGTTCATTAGTGCATTGCCCTTTCCTTTGACGGCGGCACAACAACGCGCAATAACAGAAATATCCGAAGACCTTGTTGCCGGGCACCCCATGCACCGTTTATTACAAGGCGACGTGGGCAGTGGAAAAACTGTTGTGGCTGTAGCTGCATTATTGCAAGCAGTTGAAGGAGGCTTTCAAGGGGCGCTGATGGCCCCGACAGAAGTGCTTACCGAGCAACATGCAAGTGGCGTGCGTAAATTGCTGGAAGATCTAGTGGTGACCGATGCAGAAAATCTTTTCGGCAGCCGCCCGCTGCGCGTTGAAATGCTGACGAACCGCATTTCTGGTGAACAGCGTCGCGATGTTTTGCAGGGTCTTGAAGAAGGAACGGTCGACATTGTCATAGGAACTCATGCGCTCATTCAAGATGCGGTGAAATTCAACAAACTTGGGGTAGTGGTCATTGACGAGCAGCATCGCTTTGGTGTTGAACAGCGTGCGGCCTTGAGAGATAAGTCAATGCTGAATCCGCAGGGGCTTCCCATAGTTCCCGACGTGCTGGTCATGACAGCTACGCCCATTCCGCGCACTGCCGCAATGACGGTATACGGCGACTTAGACGTGAGCGTGCTCGACGAACTGCCGCCAGGGCGCACACCTATTGAGACCATGTGGGCAAGTGGCGAACACAGCGAAGAAAAGTTGTGGGCCGAAGTACGCGCAGCCGTAAAGCTCGGCCAGCAGGCTTTTGTGGTGTGTCCACTTATTGATGAGAGTGAAAAAATTGAAGCTGCAGCTGCGGAAGATACTTTTCAGAAACTAGGTGTTGGAGAGTTAAAGGGCCTGCGGCTTGGTCTGTTGCATGGGCGAATGTCGTCGCAAGAAAAAGAAACCTCAATGGAAACTTTCCGCCGTGGAGAAACCGATGTGCTGGTGGCAACGACGGTTATTGAAGTGGGCGTTGATGTTCCTAACGCCACCATGATGGTTGTGCTCGATGCCGATCGCTTTGGCATCGCGCAGTTACACCAGTTGCGAGGTCGCGTTGGTCGCGGAAAAATTGCATCGCGGTGTTGGTTGGTGACACAACCTCCAGAGTCGGGCGAATTAATACATGAGCCCGGCCCGCGAGTTGAGGCCTTGGTGCAAACAACCGATGGCTTTTTACTTGCAGAAATAGACCTAGAACTACGAGGTGAGGGCACCCTCATGGATTCGCACCAACGTGGAACAAGCGATTTGCGTCTTGCCTCTTTGCGTAGCGATAGAGAACTTATTGAACAGGCTCGCGCAACAGCAATTGAAGTTATTACAGAAGACCCCACGTTGGAAAAACACAGTGCGCTCGCCGACGAGTTGCATATTTTGCTCACTGCCTCGGAAGAAGAGTTCCTCGCGCGCAGTTAAACGTCGGGTTGGTCGGCTCGGTCTTCTTCAATGCCCAAATCTTCGGCGGTGAGAACAAGGTCCCACCTGTCGCGGCAATCGCGACATCTGTAGGCAACAACATCACCCACAAGCCACTCGTCATCTTCGCGGGGTGGGGTAATGAGGTGGGCGGGGCCTCCACAGTCAACGCAGATGATGGAAGGCGAAGGTGAAGTCATGCCCGTAGTCTTACTGTTATGCGAGTTGTTGCAGGTGATCTTCGCGGGCGCCGTATAGATGGTCCAGAAGATGAAGCCACTCGGCCCACCACCGACAAAGTGCGCGAAGCGGTGTTCAATGCATTGAATAGTTTGAACGCAGTGCGCGAAGAGCGAGTGATCGACCTTTTTGCAGGTTCTGGTGCGCTTGGCATTGAAGCACTGTCGCGTGGGGCTGCTCATTGCGTGTTCGTAGAAAACAATCGGTCTGCACTTGGTGTGTTGCGCGGCAACCTAGCGGCACTTGACTTAGAGGGGAGATCTACGGTTGTGGTGCTCGACATAGCGGCCAAGAGTTCACGACAGCGCCTGGGTGAATTACTCACCTCAACGCATTTGGTGCTCGCTGACCCACCGTATAGATATGAACATTGGGGCGCGCTTTTTGACGCTGTGCTCAGTGCGGCCCCGTGCGATGTGGTGGTGGTGGCAGAGACGGAAAGTCGATGTCCCATTCATGAAACTGCGCCAAATGGCTGGGAAATGAGCCGAACTCGTGCCTACGGACGCACATCCGTCGGTTTTTTCGTGCGTTGTGAACTACCGTAGGAGGCGTTATGGCAACTGTTCTATACCCCGGGAGTTTTGACCCCATCCATTTGGGGCATCTCGACATCATTGAACAGGCGTCTCGTTTATTTGGAAAAGTAGTTGTGGCTATTTTGCACAACCCAGAAAAGCAAGGGGGCGTCTTCAGTGTCGATGAACGCATTGCTCTCATTCAGACCGCATTGGAAACGGCAAAAGTCAAAAATGTCGAGATTCGTGCTTTCCCCGGTTTGGCAGTCGATGCAGCGCGTGTGGTGCAAGCAGATTTCATGGTGAAAGGCTTGCGTAACTCTGGAGATTTTGAAATTGAACAGCAAATGGCGCACACCAACTTTGCTGTTGCAGGAATTCCCACGGTGTATCTGCCGTGCAGCCCCGCCTTTACGTCGGTGAGTAGCAGGTTCATTAGGGAAATTGCTCAGTACGGTGGCGACCCATCATCTCTGGTGCCGGCCAACGTTGCACATGCATTAAAGGAGTTGTTTTCATGAGTTACGACGAGAGCTACGAAAATGCGCGTCCTATCGCACCCCAATTGGGCGATGCTGAACTAGTACTCAACGATGTCATCGACATCATTGTTAATGCGCCAAACATGCCGCTGTCGAGTACGCCACGTATTGACCGCGATCAAATTATTGGTTACCTGCAAGAAGCGCAAGCGTTGTTGCCAGAAGAACTGCGCCAAGCGCGGTGGATGTTGAAAGAACGCCAAGAGTTCTTGCATAAAACCAAACGCGAAGGCGATGAAATTCTCGACGCTGCGCGCGTGCAGGCAGAGCGTATGGTGCAGCGCACCGAAGTGGTTCGTGCAGCCGAGTCACGGGCACGCAGCATTTTGGAAGCTGCAGAAACAGATGCGCGTCGCATTCGTATGGAAACAGAAGACTTCCTCGACCAGCGCTTGGGAAGTTTCGAAATTTTGCTCGACCGACTCATGAAAACAGTTGCCAGTGGTCGTCAGCGTTTGGCAATTGGTCAAGAAGAAGAACAAGTCAAAGAACCAACTGGCGAGATGCAGGTGTTCTTCGACCAAGACCGTTTCTAGAGGACACATGTCGTCAAGCGCACGCCACCCTTCTCCTCTCACGGGGCTGTTAGTGAATGCCGCAGAACTTTTGCGGCGTCCTGGCAACTGGAAAGACGTTGAAATCGACGTCGAGTCGAAACATTTTGAATTCGAGGACCCGCGACTCTTGCCACAACTCATTGGCATTCACCTCCATTTAGAGTGCAGCAACAATGGAATAGTGCTCTCGGGCAATGTGAGCGCGCAGTGGCACGACCAATGTTGTAGGTGCTTAAAAGATATTTCAGGTGTTGCAGTGGGCGAGGTCGGCGAGATCTACCAACGTGAGATCACCGACCCCGATGCGTACCGATTGGAAAGTGATCAGCTCAATTTGGCCCCCATGGTGCGTGAGTATGTGCTCTTGGCGGTACCCGACACCCCTGTGTGCCGGCCCGACTGCCCAGGCTTGTGCCCCGTGTGCGGCATCGACAGGTCGACCCCAGATGGGGCGAATTGTGGCTGTTCTCAGACCCCAGTCGACCCACGGTGGGACGCCTTGCGCGATCTTGGCAGCCAGTTTCCTCAGTAAATCTCGGCGTTCGGGGTTGCCGATGAGGGGGAGTGCGCCGATATCATCAAACGGCTAGTTGAGCGCACATCCAGGTGGCGCCAAGTTCGACGGAGAAAATTGTGGCTGTTCCTAAAAAGAAAACTTCCAAAATGAAGAGCCGTAGCCGTCGTTCGGCGAATATGAAGATATCGGTGCCTTCACGCAGCGTGTGCCCACGTTGTGGTGTGGCAAAAAAGCCACACATCGTGTGTGGTGGTTGCGGCTGGTACAAAGGTCGCACCGCGGTAGAAGTCGCTTAGTCCCGTGTTGCCAGTCGCGGTTGACGCGATGGGTGGCGACCGTGCCCCCGAAGAAATCATTCAGGGAGTTTTAGAGGCTATTGCTTCAGGCATTCCTTGTGTTCTTGTTGGCCCCGACAATCTTGCATCGCTCACGTCGCTAGACATCTCTGGCATCACTCACATCGTTGCCAATGAAGTCATAGCAATGGATGAAGACGCTGCAGGTGGCGTGCGACGCAAAAAAGATTCCACGTTGGTGCGCAGCGCTGAAGCAGTACGCGATGGAGCCGCAAGCGCCATGATCTCTGCCGGAAACACCGGAGCAACCATGGCTTCTGCTCTGCTACGCATGGGTCGTATCAAAGGCGTCAATCGTCCGGCAATTGCCACTCCGATTCCGGTTCCTGGTGGTCGCCCAACCGTTCTTCTCGACGCTGGCGCCAATGCCGATGTGCAGGCCGAGTGGCTCACACAGTTTGCACTTATGGGCAGCATCTATGCGAAGAATCGCTTCGGCGTAGAAACTCCTCGCGTCGGTCTGTTGTCTATTGGCGAAGAACCAGGCAAGGGCGACGCGTTGCGTAAGGAAGCTTTTGAACTGTTGTCATCGGCCTCGGGTTTTCACTTCATTGGAAACGTGGAAGGCCGCGACATCATGTCCGACGATGTCGACGTGGTGGTGACCGACGGCTTTACAGGCAACGTGGTGTTAAAAACCCTGGAAGGAAGTTTGAAGACAGTTGTCAAGGCGTTGTTTGGGGCATTTGGTTCCACCCCTGAATACCAAGAACATGCCAATGCTCTTTTGCCAGCACTTCTTCCTTTGTACGAAACCCTTGACCCTGATACCACTGGTGGGGCCATTTTGCTGGGCGTTGATGGCGTCTGCATCATTTCGCACGGGTCTTCCGGCGCGCGAGCCATGTTGAATGGCATCAAGGTGGCCAAAGAAATGGTCGACTGCAACATAGTCAACGAGATTCGTCAGGCCATTGGTCTACAGTCAACAGATCAGTAAAAGGAGTCATTCCATGTCATCAATCAATCGTGCCGGAGTATTCACCATCATCCGCGACCAACTCTCAGAGATTCTTGAAATTGAATCGAGTGCAATTTCGGAAGGTCAGTCGTTTTCCGACGACCTCGATGCCGACTCGCTGGCACTCATTGAACTTGTAGAGGCATTAGAAGAAGAACTGTCCACCATTGTCCCGAACTTCCGCATAGACGACGAAGATCTTCAAGACCTCAAAACTGTGCGTGATGCCGTTGACTATGTGTTCGGGCGCATCTCGAAGGGCGCTTAACTTCCATGGGCGACTCTGCTTCGCTCGGTGTTTCCTCTTCAGAGTCGTTGCGTGCTGTATGTGCGGCGTTCCAATACGAGTTTCGTGACCCACAATTGTTGCAAGATGCCTTCCTGCATCGTTCCTGGCAGTCAGAAAATGGTGCCGAGCGTTCGAATGAACGTTTGGAGTTTCTTGGCGATGCAGTATTGGGTTGGGTAGTTGCCGACATTGCGTATCGGCAGTTTTCTGAACTTCCTGAAGGTCGCTTAACCGACCTACGCAAGAGTGTGGTCAGTGCTGCTGCACTTGCACGCATTGCCCGTGGCATTCACCTTGGCGACGCATTGTTATTAGGAAAAGGCGAAGATGCTGCAGGTGGGCGCGATAAAACTTCGCTGTTGTCTGATGCATTTGAAGCCGTCATTGGCGCTATTTATCTTGATGGTGGGCCCGAAGCTGCGTTCAGTGCAGTAGAAGCAGTGTTGCTTCCTGCAATGCAAGAAGCACTCCCCAATATTGATCGCCTCGATTTCAAAACAGTATTGCAAGAACTGGTGGCTCGCATGGGTCTCAATCCACCTGATTATTCGGTGGAAAGTATTGGCCCCGATCACGATAAAACCTTTACCGCATCTGTGCGTGTGGGGAAATTAGAGACCTTTGGTGTCGGTCGTTCAAAAAAAGCAGCAGAGCAAGTTGCGGCGCAAGCTGCGTGTGATCTTCTCGATGCCTGAACTTCCCGAAGTGGAAACGGTACGCCGTAGCGTGGAAAACGCAGTTGTGGGTGCACGTATAACGCAAGTTGAGGTAGGTCGCGAACGTACAGTGCGGCGCAGCAGCAAACAAGCGCTCATTGCTGGTTTACATCAGGAAATATTTGTTGCTGTGCGGCGTCACGGTAAATATCTTTTGTTCGATCTGTCGTCAGGAAATGTGATGATGGTTCACCTGCGCATGAGTGGTCGACTACTGCTTGCCGCACCCGGGGACTCTCGCGAAAAACACACACATGTAGTGCTGACCCTTGAGAAGAAAAATGAAGATGTGCGTGAGTTGCGCTTTGTTGACCCACGAACATTTGGCGAAGTTGTGGTCTACAACCCCGACGATGACAACTTAGAAGCAGGAACCGTGTCACTTGTGCCGGAGGTGGCGCGTCTTGGGCTCGACCCGCTCACGGGCAACTTCACCTTCGATGCTTTTCGCGAGCGCTTTACTCGGGGAAATCGTGGGGTCAAGGCATTGTTGCTCGATCAGTCGGTGGTGGCCGGAATTGGCAATATTTACGCCGATGAAATTTTGCATCGCGCACGCCTGCGCTGGAACCACCTCAGCGCCACACTGTCGGTGAAGCAACTACGCGAGCTTCATGGTCATATAGGTGAAGTGCTCGCCGAGGCAGTGGCAGCGGGCGGGTCTACCTTGGCCGATACTCAATATGTTGATGCCCTCGGCAAGGAAGGGATCTTCCAAACCGAGCACCGGGTCTATGCCCGGCAAGGTGAGAGGTGCCGCACCTGCGGGCGCGGAATCATCAAAAGGGTGATGGGCGCAGGCAGATCAACGCACTTTTGCCCTGTTTGCCAGAAATAGGGGCTCTTCGGCAATCGGAATATAGATCGGGGTGACATTTCGGATACTGTCAAAACGCTGTGTTTTTGAAAACTCTCACCATGAAAGGCTTCAAGTCTTTTGCCGACACAACGGCAATGGAACTTGAGTCTGGCGTCACTGTTGTTGTTGGCCCAAACGGCTCGGGTAAATCAAACGTGGTCGATGCCATTGCATGGGTGCTTGGTGCTCAGGCCCCATCTTCGGTGCGCAGCCAAAAGATGGATGACGTTATTTTCGCAGGTACAGCGAAGCGTCCGGCTCTAGGCCGCGCTGAAGTGCTTCTCACGCTCGATAACTCTTTGGGCCTATTGGCAATCGATTTCACCGAAATTACGGTGGGTCGCACGCTGTTTCGTAGCGGTGAAAGTGAATACACCATCAACGGTGTGGAATGTCGATTGCTCGATGTTCAAGAACTTTTGTCTGATGCGGGCGTAGGTCGCCAGCAACACATCATCATTGGTCAAGGCCAAATTGATGCAGTGCTGAATGCGCGTCCTGAAGATCGCCGGGCAATTATTGAAGAAGCTGCTGGCGTTTTGAAATATCGCAAGCGCAAAGAAAAAGCTGAGCGTCGTCTTGACGGTACAGAGGCAAACCTCTTGCGCGTACAAGATCTCATTCGTGAAGTACGGCGTCAGTTGCGTCCTTTAGAGCGTCAAGCAGATGCTGCTCGCCGACACGGAGCATTGGTTGCTGAATTAAATATTTTGCAGCTGTACATAGCCGGTCAAGAAATTTTGGTTGCGAAAGAGAAACTGTCAAACATTGCAGTTGAGAAAAATGCTTCGGTAGAAAAAGAACAAGCTATTCGTACCCGCATGGCTGAGCTCGATGTCTTAGTTGCCGCGAGCGAGGTTGAACTTACGGCTCTTGGCGACACTGGAGTGAGTGACCAGTTGGTGCGCGTTGAGCAATTGCGTGAACGTTCACGTGGTCTTTCAGCACTCTTGGCAGAACGACGCCGCTCAATGGAACGCGATCGCAGTCAGTTCATGGACTCCGATGTCATGGCATCGCTAGAAACCGATGCCTTTGCTTTGCGCAGCGAACTTGAAGAAATTGATTCCGCACTTTCAGCCTTGTCGCCAGAGTCCGATGATCTTGCTCTACAAATTTCCGACTTTGAATCGCGACGCGAAGCCGATGGGGAAGACACACTTCCTGAATTGCCTGTACCAGTAGCCGCAAGTGCTGCAGCAGAAGTACGCGGTGAATTACGCACTTTGCATAATAATGACGAACGTGACCGTGCCGAACTCCAGCGGGTAAGTACGCGCATTGCGCAACTTGAAGACCGTGCAGAGCGACTGTTACAAGATATTGAACGACTAGGTAATGAGTACGAAAATGCCGAGTCCGCCGCAGAACTCTTAGAAAACCAAGTGGGTGGGGCCTCAGAACGTCGCTCCGGCGCCGAGGTGGCCTTCGACTCCATGACGCAAGTTGCCTCTATTGCAAGTGCGCAACGCGCGCATTGGAGTGCTCGTGTAGAAGTTCTACGCGAAGCACTTGAAGCAGCACGTAGCCGCGCGGGCTTGCAGCATTTGAAAGATGTTTCTGGAGTGGTTGGTGCGCTGGTCGACCTAGTCACTATTGATGCTGGTCGTGAAGAAGCGGTCAACGCCGCACTCGGTGATGCAATTGCTGGCATCGTCATGTCTGATGTTGACGCTGCTCGCAATGCGCTTAGCCAGCTCGACTTTAAGAGTTTGCAAGGCGCAGTGCTTGCTTTGGGTGGCGCTGGTGCAGTTCAACCCGCACAACAGCCGGCTGGTGCGCTGCTGGTGCGTCAATTTGTGCGCGCCAATGGCGGCCAATATGAAGCGTCGGTCAATGCATTGCTCGATCGCCTGCTTGCCAGCAGTGTGTGCGCAACGTCGTGGGGTGCAGCAGTAGAAATTGCACTAAACAACCCCCAGCTATTCGTAGTCACCGAGCGCGGCGACCGCTTTGGTGCAACGGGTTGGCGTCTTGGTGCTCAGGGCGATGCCGTCACGGCGAGCGCGCTAGAAGATGCCATTGAAAGTTCGGCTATTGCGACCACGGAAGCCGAGCGACGTGAAGGCGAACTCAGCCGCGCGCGAGCTGAAGTTCTTACCGCTCGTGAAGCACTTTCCGATATTGAACGTCGACATGATGTATTAAAAACAGCTCGCTTGTCGGCCGCCGACTCATTATCGAAAGTCACTTCTGAGCGTCGTGAAGTTGTTGCAGAATCTGACGCCGTTCGTTCACAACGTGACGATGTGGGTGCTCGTGTAGAACGTGCTGCTCAACGTATCAATGAACTTGAAGCGCTTTTGCCAAGGTTGGAAGCTGACGAAGCCCAAGAAACTGAAACCATGCGCGCAATTGGTGCTACTCGTGCCAGCCTCGACGCACAGGCCTCCGATTTTGCTCTGCGTCAAAAAGATCTTGAAGTGCGTTCTGTCGGACTCCGCGAACGCAAGCAGTTCGTTGAGCGGCGTTTAAGTGAAACAGAATCGCGTCTCACGGCCGATGCTGAAGCACGTGCTGCTGCATCTGGGCAACGTGACCGCATTGAGAAATCATTTATCGCAATTGTTGCTTTAAGCGAACTCGTCGACCAGCATCGCATTACAACCGAGGCACTGTTGCAACAACTACACGAAGCACGTCGCAAGCAAAGCGATGAGGTGCGTTCTGTTGCTCAACGTCTCGATGAGGCACGGCGTGAACGCAGCACCAGTGAAAAGGCGCTCGATGACGCACGTGAGCGTGGGCGCCGCACAGAAATTGAAGAAGCGGAAATGCGCATGCGCCTAGAGGCCTCCATTGAAGCACTGCGTCGCGATCTTGAAGTGGAGCCTGAAGTTGCTGAAGCAGCCGAGGTACCTGAAGTTCCTGCGGGTCTCACTCCTGTTGTTCGTGCTCGCGATCTCGAGCGTGAACTGCGTTTGATGGGCCCTATCAACCCATTGGCACTTGAAGAATTTACCGAGTTGCAAAAGCGCAATGAATTTCTTGAGGCACAACTTGAAGATGTGCGCAATACGCGCCGCGATCTTTTGCGAGTCATCAAGGCAGTTGATGAAGAAATCCAAACTGTCTTCACTACCGCGTACGCCGATGTGGCCCGCAACTTTGGAGAACTTTTCGAAACGCTCTTCCCAGGTGGCAAGGGAGCACTCGTTCTCACGAGCCCACAAGACATGTTGAACACCGGCATTGAAGTAGAAGCAAAGCCCGGTGGAAAGAATATTAAGAAATTATCGTTGCTTTCCGGTGGAGAACGTTCGCTTGCGGCGTTGGCATTTTTGTTCGCGGTTTTCCGCAGCCGCCCATCTCCGTTCTACGTAATGGATGAAGTTGAAGCAGCGCTGGACGACCCGAACCTCACTCGCTTTTTGAGTTTGCTTTCAGAGTTCCGCAACGATGCGCAACTCATTGTGGTCAGCCATCAAAAGCGAACTATGGAAGCTGCCGATTGTCTTTTAGGTGTCACGATGCAACCAGGCGGTTCATCAAAAGTGATCGTGGAGCGCAATTCGTCTTTTGGCAATGAATGAGTGTGAATACCTACTGAAGAGAGTTGTATGAATTCTGCCCCCGTGATTTTATTAGTTCTTGTTGGCCTTGTTGTTCTCTTTGGTGTGGGCGTGGTGTTGTACAACCGCCGCAAAGCTGCCCCTCAGCAATCGTTAGAGGCACCTGTTGATGTTGTCGTTGCAGAGCCCGAGCCCGAACTCGAGCCTGCACCAGGTGTGGTGCGGCGATTCGCTCGTGCGGCTGGGGTCTTTAACGGTTCGTTTGCCGTTCTGCGAGGGAAAGACAAAATCACTTCCGAAACTTGGGAAGAACTTGAAGAAACTCTGTTGCGTGCCGATGTTGGTCTAGCTACAACAACTGCGCTTCTGGAAAGTTTGAAGGCGCGAGTAGGGCGCAAAGACATCAGCAACCCACAAGAGTTACTCGATGCATTGCAGGGCGAGATGGCTGGTCAACTCAGCAGCAACTCGCGTGAATTACAGTTCGACAGTTCAGTGAAGATGCCAAATATTTGGCTTTTTGTTGGCGTTAACGGGGTAGGAAAAACAACCACAATTGGCAAGGTGGCTTTTGCTCAGAAAGCATTGGGCCGTTCCGTATTGCTTGCTGCGGGCGACACCTTTCGCGCGGCTGCGGGCGAGCAGTTGGAAACATGGGCGCAGCGTGCCGAGGTTCCCATTGTGCGAGGCAGTGAAGGCGGAGACCCCAGTGCGGTGATCTTCGATGCGGTGCAAAGTGCCGCAGCGAATAACCGAGATCTTGTATTGGGCGATACAGCCGGTCGTTTGCAGAACAATTCGAATCTGATGGAAGAGCTCAAAAAAGTTCGTCGCGTAGCTGAAAAAGAAGCAGGAACAGTAACAGAAGTACTTTTAGTCATTGACGCAACCACAGGGCAAAATGGCTTATCACAGGCTAAACAATTTACATTGGCAACCAATGTCACGGGCGTAGTCCTTACAAAACTTGATGGTTCTGCCAAAGGTGGCATTGTTTTTGCCATTGAAACCCAGTTAGGGATCCCCGTGAAATTGGTGGGTCTCGGTGAAACCATTGGCGACCTTGTGCCGTTCAACCCCGAAGAGTATGTGCGGGAACTTTTCGCAGAGGCGTAACGTCTAAGGAGTATGACCACTTCAATATTTCGCTCTCTTGTCAGTTTGTGTGGTGTTGCCATTTTTGGCCTTGTTGCATGTGGTGCTCAAGAGTCGCAACCGCAACCCATTTCGTTTTCACTTGCCGCGTCAACACGTTCGGCGAGCGATGCGGTGGGTGTCCCTGAATCGAGCAATAGCAGTTCAAAAATCATGGCGCCGAACTACTCGGTGAAATACGTAGTCGATGGTGAACTTGCTGATCTTGGAAAAGAGGCATCAAGCTGGCGGGCACGTACCGACGTGGTGGCTAGCGATGCTGCTTTGAAAAAAATTGCAACAGCATTAGGTGTGAAAAGTTCTGAGGTGCTGACCTTAGTCGGCGACCTGTACCCCAGTTGGTATTACTCAGGTGTCGCCGCCTCTGAAGCATCGACTCCTCCAAGCGTTGGCATGAGTGATTCCGATGCAACAACAACATCGCCAGATGAAAGAGTAGTTTCAGCGCCTGTGCCTGAGAATGTGCCAACGAAAGATGAAGCAAAATCTATTGTGCAGGCAATGCTGGCGAAAATGGCTATCGCTGTAGATGATGCAAACATCGAAGTGCAAGGTGATGCGTACGGTGTATGGGCAAATGCCTGGCAAACTTTCGATGGCATGCGCTCGCCGCTGTCGTGGCATATCGGCCTGGGTGCAAATGGGGAAGTGACTTATGCGCAAGGGAATTTTTTAAAGTTCACGCGCGGTCCGAAATATCCAGTCGTGAGTACCTTGGAGGCGGTCAATCGCTTGGGTGACCCGCGCTATTCAGGTTGGTTTGGGTATGGCGCAGTGAGCGCAAAGGCCGAAATTGCACAAGACACCTCATCTGTTCCCAACGAAGAAGTAGTAGTGCAAACAATTCGCCTCACCAAGGTTTCCACATCGTTAACTCCGGTTATTGCCAGCGACAAAACTCTGTGGCTACTTCCGTCATACGAATATGCAACTACCGATGGTTACACAGTGAGCGCACTTGCTCTCAACGACAAATACATTGACCAAACTCCAACAAGCACTGTTCCCGATAGCGACGTCAACATCACTACTCCTGGTGCAGGCAGTGGCAACTCGGGTGCATCATCTGGTGAAGTCCCATCTGTCGATGGTGGAGCAGTAGAACCCATGCCTGAACCACAAACCGTTTTGCCTACCGAGAAAGACGCAAAAGCATTGGTCGGCCTGAGTGAAGAAGAAGCAGTGAAGATCATCGAGGGAAATGGTTGGACTCATCGCGTTGGTTCCCGTGACGGTGAACAGTTCATGTTGACCGAGGACTTCGTCACCTCTCGGCTCACGCTGGACATAGAAAAGTCATTTGTGGTCAGTGCAACTATTGGCTAAAGGGGCTAACAAGGGCACTTTTCGCTAGCCTGAGAATCACATGTTCGACAATCTCAGTTCCCGTTTTGAATCCATTCTGAAAAAGGTGCGCGGCAAAGGCCGTCTCACCGAAGCAGATGTCGATGAAGTATTGGGTGAAATTCGTGCTGCACTGCTCGATGCCGACGTCAACGTTGGGGTAGTGCGCACCGTTGTAGCGCGAATCCGTGAAGCCGCAATTGGTGCAGAACTTTCTCAGGCACTGGACCCTGGTCAGCAAATAGTGAAAATTGTGAGTCAAGAACTCACGGCGATGCTCGGCGGCGAGACCCTCAAAATTTCTTATGCAAGCAAGCCGCCAACTGTTGTGCTCATGGCAGGTTTGCAAGGTTCGGGTAAAACCACCAGTGCGGCAAAGCTTGCTCGTTGGTTTAAATCGCAAGGCCGCCATCCACTCTTGGTCGGGGCCGACCTCCAGCGGCCAGCAGCAGTAGAACAGCTACGCACATTAGGTAAACAAATTGATGTTCCCGTCTTTTCCGAACCGGGCGACCCAGTAACAACTGCAACACGCGGGCTTGCTGAAGCGCGCCGCATTGGAAAAGACGTTCTTATTGTTGACACCGCCGGACGTTTGTCTATCGATGCTGACCTCATGGATGAAATTCGGCGCATCTCCGATGCCGTCAACCCGAATTACACATTCCTCGTCATCGATGCAATGACGGGTCAAGATGCGGTCAACACCGCAGAAGCATTCCACAACACATTGGCTATTGACGGTGTCATTTTGTCGAAGCTCGACGGCGATGCACGTGGTGGTGCTGCACTGTCAGTGAAAGAAGTAATTGGTCGGCCCATCGCCTTTGCAGCCACTGGTGAAAAACTTGATGCCTTCGAGCAGTTTCACCCCGACCGTATGGCCGGGCGCATTTTGGGTATGGGCGACATGCTCACGCTCATCGAACAAGCCGAGTCGGTCTTCGAAAAAGAGGAAGCAGAAAAAGCTGCTGCGAAGATGTTCGAGGGAGAATTCACTCTCGACGACTTCCTCGACCAATTGCAACAGGTAAAAAAGATGGGCTCCATGTCGAACATCATGGGCATGATTCCTGGCATGCCGAAGGCGGCCAAGGGTGCAGAAATTGACGACAGCATGATCACCGTCACCGAGGCCATCATTCGCTCGATGACATTGGAAGAGCGTCGTCGCCCAGAAATTATTAACGGCTCTCGCCGCACCCGCATCGCCAAAGGCAGCGGCACGACCGTGCCCGACATCAACAAATTGGTGAAGCAGTTCACCGAAATGCAAAAAATGATGAAGCGAATGGGCGGAATGGCCGCACTTTCGGGCGGAAAAACGAACAAAAAGGGCAAACCCGGCAAAGTTAACCCCTTGAAGATGGCCAAAGCCATGCGTGAAATGGGTCTGAGCGACCTCGCTGGGCCGGGTGGAGGCATGAAGGGTTTCCCGCCCCCCGGAAATAATCCTTCAGGAATACCCGCTGAAGGGTTCCCCGATTTTCGGGACTTCCGATAACCTTTCCGAGTCCCGTCGTTGGGCTTTACCAGCGGCAACCGTTCCAGGAGTTCTTACATGTCAGTCAAATTGCGCCTCACCCGTGTTGGAAAGACCAAGCAACCGCATTACCGCATCGTCGTTGCCGACGAGCGTCGTTCACGCGACGGTCGCTTCATTGAAATTCTTGGTCAGTACAACCCACGTACCGAGCCTTCGCACCTCAACGTCGACAACGACAAAGCAGTGTCATGGTTGCAGCAAGGTGCACAGCCAACAGAGCGCGTGCGTAAGTTGCTTGAAATATCTGGTGCATGGGCGCAGTTCACTGCATCAAAGAGCGCGAAGTAAACAGCGTGTCGTCTTCCGACAACGCCAACCTTGTTCCAGCACCAACCGCAATTGCTGTTCTGGAACACGTCGTACGTTCAATCGTCGACAACCCCGATGCAGTGCATGTTGATGCCCGTGAAGAATCCGACAAGGTTTTTCTTGAAGTTCGCGTTGGCGAAGGTGACCTTGGTCGTGTTATTGGCCGTCGTGGTCGTACAGCACAAAGTATTCGCACAGTAGTGCGTGCGGCAGCAAGCCGTGATGGCGTCGCAATCGACGTCGACTTTGTTGATGAATGAGAACACCCCGCAAGATCTCCTAGAAATAGGTCGGGTAGGCCGTTCACATGGCGTGAAGGGCGAAATGTACATTTCGCTCACTTCCGATCGCCCTGAACGCCAACAATCAGGAATCACAATATGGATCTCCGGGGTTGCATATGTGGTGCAAGCAATCCGACCCAGTAACGACCGCTGGCTTGTGTTCATTGAAGGTGTTCACAGCCCCGAGGCAGCTGCAGCTCTCACCAACCAGCTCATTTTCGCCGAGCCAATTGACGACGACGATGCGTTGTGGGTACATGAGCTTGTGGGGTCACGCGTTGTTGGCATTGATGGCACCAACTACGGAACGTGTACTGCAGTTCTTGACAACCCAGCACACCCCATTATTGAAACCGATCTCGATGTCCTCGTTCCGCTGCCATTTGTGGTGGAATATCGCGATGGGGAAGTACGTGTGAATCCGCCATTGGGTCTCTTGGAGCTGAGTAACGACGAGGAAGCGGCGCAGTAATGCGTATTGACATCTTTAGTATTTTCCCCGAGATGGTCGACGCGTTTTGCTCCGACTCTTTGCTTGGCCGAGCGCGTCAAGCGCAGTTAGTAGACCTGCGCACACACGACTTGCGTACCTATACCTCCGATGTACATCGCACGGTTGACGACCCGGTATTCGGTGGCGGAGCGGGCATGCTCATGAAACCCGAACCCATTTTTGCGGCAGTGGAAGAAGTGCAACCACTACGGCCACTTCTTCTCATGGGTCCTGGTGGGCAACAGTTCTCACAAGAAATGGCTCAACACTTGGCAAGCGATATTGCCGACAGTGGAGGCTTCAGCATTTTGTGTGGCCGCTATGAAGGTGTCGACCATCGCGTGCGTGAGCACCTTGTTGACCATGAAGTTTCGGTGGGCGATGTGGTGTTGGCCGGCGGGGAAGTAGCAGCCTGTCTGATTATTGAAGCAGTCACCCGGCTCTTGCCAGGGGTGATGGGTAACGCTGAGTCACCTATTACCGAGAGTTTTGGCGCCGAAGGTCTACTCGAAGAGCCACAGTTCACCCGCCCGGCCGATTTTCGGGGCTGGGTCGTGCCCGAGGTATTGCGCGAGGGAAATCACGCCAAAATTGCTCGCTGGCGACTCGCCCAGGCTCTCCATCGCACTCTTTTGGCTCGTCCCGACCTCATTGCGGCTCGGGGAGGAATCAGTACAAAAGAGGCTTCCTTGTTGGAAGAGTTCCCTTCTCTTGCCTATCCTACAATGTTCATCCAGAGCGGGTCAGACCCAGCTCCCAACCAGTAACGGACCGCGCCATGAAGAGCACCGATCTTGTAGACAACCAGTACTTGCGCACCGACATTCCGCAATTGAAGTCGGGTGACGAAGTGAAGGTACACGTACGCGTGGTGGAAAGCGGCAAAGAGCGCATTCAGATCTTTCACGGCAACATCGTTGCTATTCAAGGTTCAGGCATCGCCGAGACCTACACCGTTCGCAAACTCAGCTACGGCGTAGGAGTAGAGCGCACCTTCCCAGTGCACAGCCCAACTGTTGCCAAGTTGGAAATGCTTAGCCACGGCGATGTTCGTCGCGCAAAGTTGTACTACCTGCGTGACCGCACAGGACGTGCAGCGAAAATTCGCGAAAAGCGCGACAGGTAATTTTTGTTCTGCCGTGTTGCGTACCCGTTCGCACACACTGGTGGTAACTCCTTGCCTATCCCAGCCGTGCCCAACATCTGTAGGCCACTATGAACACTGACGACCTTGAAAATTTTGAAGCCGAACGCGAACTGCAATTGGCCCAGGAATATCAAGATGTCGTGGGAATGTTTCGTTTTGCGGTCGAAACCGAGCGCCGATTTTATTTAGCGAACCATGTTACCTCTACGGTCACCGTCGATGGAACGCGTCCGCTTATTGAAGTGGAGCTCACCGACGCATGGGTTTGGGATATGTACCGCAAGAGCCGTTTCGTGTCGACGGTCAAGATTCTCTCTTTCAAAGACGTGAATATCGAGGAACTGCCCGCCGTCGAGGCGTAGGCAATGCCGCTGCGTCTCGTGCGCGAGGAGAGTGGGGCGAGCGCATCGCGTGTCGTTGGTATGAACAACACGGATACGTGGTTGTGGCACGCAACGTGCGGGTAGGAAAAGGCGAAATCGATTTCATCGCTACTCGTCAAGACGTTGTGGTGATAGGCGAAGTCAAAGCACGGGCATCAGAAAAATTTGGTAGTCCTGCTGAAGCAATGACTCAACACAAGCAACGTACCGTGCGTCGTGCTGGGGCGCAGTGGGCTCGGGCAAACAACATCGCCTATTGGCAATTGCGCTTCGACCTTGTGTGCATTGTTGGAACTCGTGTTGAAGTTCTACCTAATGCTTTTTGAAGGAGCGGCGGTCCCAGCAGCTGTAGTGCCAGTGCCTGCGCAGGTCGGGCTCTTGCGTGGGGACGGCTACGTAGTGCCCAGTACGTTCGGGAATATCGCGGTTGCACCCGGGGCAGATGTAAGCCTTCAGCGCTTGATAGGGCTGTATGCGCCGCACCTCAATTGGCCCGAAGGCACCGTCCCACATAGCAGCCGGCGCTAGCCAAACGCGGCCCACGCCACGAGCGCAAATGCGCCAACAACGGCACAAAGCACAAAAATAATGTCGGTCTTTCGCCGTACTTGTTTGCGTGTTGAGTCAAATCCCACTTCCACATTATGTATCGTTAATACATGTCATCCAACACATTTGAAACTATTGAAGTCACACGCTCCGCTGGCGTCGTCAGCATCACCCTTAATCGCCCAGAGCGAAAGAACGCTATTAACCAAGTGATGTGGAATGAACTCCTCGCAAACTTCCATGAAATTGGCCAAAGCGCCGCAGACCGTGTTGTGGTGCTCACCGGGGCAAGTGGTGATTTCTGCTCAGGAGCCGACCTCTCAGGGGGCGGAGCGAACTCGCCCGATAAGCATCAGCTTGCCAGTATGCGTCACGTGGGCGACGTTGCCTTAGCACTTTCTCGTTTGCCTCAACCCACCATTGCGAAAGTGCGTGGCGTTGCCGTTGGTGCGGGGTGCAATATGGCCCTTGGCTGCGACCTGGTGGTGGCATCAGAAAATGCTCGTTTCTCGGAAATTTTCGCCAAGCGTGGACTCAGCCTCGACTTTGGCGGCTCGTGGTTGTTGCCACGTCGCATTGGACTTCATAAAGCCAAAGAGTTGGCATTTTTTGCCGACATTATTAACGCTGCAGAAGCCGAAAGTATTGGGCTCGTGAATCGTGTTGTGCCCGATGTGGAGATCGATGCATTCGTCAACAACTGGGCACAACGACTCGCCCAAGGTCCGCCAATTGCTTTGGCAATGACCAAGCGCCTCTTGAATAATTCAATGAATGTCACGCTAGAGGAAGCACTCGACGACGAAGGCTTGTCACAAACAGTGAACTTCTCCACAAAAGACACTGGCGAAGCAATGAAGGCCTTTACGGAAAAGCGTGACCCGCAATTTAAGGGCAACTAAATTCTGTGAAGTTCGCTCAAGGTGTGTTGCTCTGCGTAGTGAGCGCCTGTGGCCTTTCAATTTTTAGTCCGCATATATCTATTGCTGCGCCGGTAGATGCAACAACAACAACCATTGCAGTTGCTGAAGGGGTCATTGACGAACAAGGTGGAGTACCTCTGCCAGCAACGTCAGTAACGCCAAGTACCCTTGCCTCTGCGGTGACAACAATTCCTGCAGGGTGCGTGCCTCCCGATGCTTCACAAGCAGTGTTCGTTGGTGCGTTAATTGCCAAAGATTCCACCACAGCAACTTTCACCAATATTCGCCTGCGTTCTGGTGCGCTCGAAGGTTACGTGCTGAACGTCAGTGGAATAGACACCGTGGTCATGTACTACGGCCGCGATGTGAAGTTTCTCGAAGTGGGCAAAGAGTATTTAGTTGGTGCGGGTCTCGATGTAGGAACGGGGCGCATATTTTCTCGGGTAACAGAAGCAACTGAACTTTTTGGCGGCAATCAAGTTGCCGACATTGATAAAACCGGAGCAACGTGCCCGAGGTTTGCCGACCCCGCACGAACTCTGCATGTAGATGGCTCTTCTATTGAGTCGGGCATTCTTTCTACGTTGTCGGGAAGCGGCGGCCGCTTGGCGCTGTCCATTGTTCTGCCGGCTGGGCTTGTGCTGCTCGGGCTGGTCACACTTGTGCTTGTGCGACGACTCATCGACGCTGCTCGCGCCGAACAGTAATTTATGCTGCGCGAAATGCTGCAGTTGCGTTTGCGCGAATTTCGCTGACCGCTGCTTGTAATCCGTCTGGATGCTTGAACAACGCACTGCCCGCAATGAGTACATTTGCTCCGGCACTTGCTGCGCCTGCAACGGTGGTGGCAGAAATGCCGCCATCAACTTCAAGATGCACTGCGTCGCTTAAGCCTGCAGACTCAATCATGTTTCGTACTTCACGAATTTTTGGCTCCATCGTGGCAATGTAACTTTGCCCACCAAAACCGGGGTTCACCGTCATTACCAACACCATGTCGACAAGGTCGAGAATGTTCTCAATAGCGCTTGCTGGTGTAGCGGGGTTGAGGGCAACGCCAGCGGTGGCGCCCAAGTTGCGAATGTTGGCCAACGTGCGGTGTAAGTGAGTGCAGGCTTCGGCGTGAACAATGAGGCGTGAGCATCCGGCTTTCACATATTGCTCTGCCATTACATCGGGTGTGAGCACCATGAGGTGAGCTTCGAAGGGAACGCTGCAGTGCTTGCGTGCTGAGGCAATAACGTCGGGCCCAAAAGTGAGGTTCGGCACAAACTGACCATCCATGACATCCCATTGAATGAGGTCGACACCAGCCGATTCAAGGTCGCGAACTGCCTTGCCTAACTCGGCAAAGTCGGCGGGTAAAACAGAAGGTGCAATTTGAATTGGCAACGTCACACCACAGACTCTAGCGATTGCGTCCTACGATGGAGGCTATGGAAGTAACAGCTCAACAACTTGTTGCCGGTGGCGACGCCCTCGCCCGTCTCCCGAGCGGCAAGGTGATCTTTGTTGAAGGTGCACTTCCAGGCGAAGTGGTTCGCGTGCAACTCACCGATACTCGCAAAGACTTTGGCCGCGCAACGGTGGAAGAAATACTGTCACCGTCCCCCGATCGTCGCGAGCCTCCGTGCCCACACGTTGCCGATGGCTGTGGGGGATGCTCGTGGCAGCATCTGTCGCCAGAAGGACAATATGAAGCAAAAGTGCGCATCGTTGCCGAATCACTTGCGCGTACAGGAAAAGTGTTGAGTGATGCCGCAGAAGTAGACAACATCATGCGTTTTGGCACTGTTGAGCCTGTTGGCTCACGCACCACTATTCGCGTTGCATTTGATGCTGAAGGTAAGCCAGGCTTTCGTGCGCGCTCAAGCCACGACGTCGTGGCCATTAAGAGTTGTTTAGTGGCACACCCACTGCTCAATGAAGCGTTGTCGCATTTAACTTCTGAGCCCGGTTCCGATGCCGAAGTGGTGTTGCGCTGCAGTGTGTCGACCGGAGTCGTGGGTGCACTCGTGTACGGGTTCGAAGAAGACATCAATGGCCTCGACGCTGTAGATGTACTCGGCGATGAAGCTCGTATTTCTGAGCGCATCGATACACAAGACTTTGGTATTTCCATGGGTGCCTTTTTCCAATCGAGCCCGCAGGCTGCCGAACTCTTGGTGCGTGCCGTACGCACCATGGCTGGCGCTGAAGCACTGAGTGGGTCATTTGGCCCCGTTGTCGACGCGTACGGGGGAGGAGGCTTGCTTGCAGCCTCGCTCGTGCCATTGCATGTGCCCGTTGTGCTCATTGAAGACAACGAATTCGCTATTGACGATGCCAAACAGAACCTGCGCGCTCATCAGGCAAAAATTGTTCCTGTTCCAGTTGAAGAGTGGCGTGCATCTCCAGCCGGCATCATCATTGCCGACCCTGCTCGTTCTGGCATGGGGGCCAATGCAGTGAAAGCGTTAGCGGCAAGTGGCGCTCCACGTTTTATTTTGGTGAGTTGTGACCCTGCCGCAGGTTCTCGCGATGTGCGCTTGCTCACAGAAGCGGGCTACGTGGTCGATGCGGTTGGTGTACTTGACCTTTTCCCGCACACGAATCACTTAGAGATGATCACATCGCTATCGCTCAATAAGGAAATGCGCATGGGAACTAGTGGTGAAACATTCGCATTAGGCGACGTTCCACCTGCTGCGTAAATTTATTGCGTTCGTAGCGCGTGGAGTTGTCTACTGCATACATCGCGAGCCACGTAAAGCGGCAGCGCCACGAACACAACACGCGCAAACCGCGCGACAGCGTGCGCTTGCCAGCTTCACCTTCGAGTGCATTTACCCACTTTGAAGAACCATGTGTCGTAATGGCAACAATGCGTTTCACATTTTTTAAGTTGCCATAAATGCGACTCGCGCCATCGGGGAATGTCCAAGCCACATCGTTCGCAAGCACGCGGTCGAGCCATGCTTTTGCTATAGCGGGTTGCCCGCTCCACCATGTGGGGTAAACAAAAACAAGCGTGTCGCACCACTGAAGATCGCCGAAATATTCGGCGAGGTGTGGTTTGGTGTCGGGCGGTGAGCGATGCAGCGTCCATTCATTTGCCGATAACACCGCAGAAAAACTCGTGTCGTATAAATCATGTTGACGAACTTCGCACGAAGTTTTTTCGGCACAACTCAACACGATGTCGCGCAATGCACCAGAAAATGATGCAGGGTTGGGGTGGGCAAAAACGAGCAAGATCTTCATGAAAGTTCTCGCAATGTTTTGTGGACCCGTTGAAGGAATTCGTCGCGTTGTTCGCTCGTGGAATTGCCCATGTTGTACATGCCAAGCCAGGTGCGTTTGGTGCGCCAACCGGTGCACACGCGCAGTGCGCGCATAATGATGCGCCGGCCGTTGTCGTTCATGAGTGCAATATAAATGTGTGGTGATCCGTAGGTACTAACGCCTACTAAATGTCGCACTTGCTTCAGCGACGGACGCACTTTGTCTTTTTTGTTGAAGTGAAAAGCAACTCCAGAAACGAGCACGCGCTCGAGCCAGCCCTTCATGATGGAGGGAAGCCCCGACCACCACGTGGGATAAATGAAAATGAGTGCATCGGCATTGCGCACGAGTTCGCCATGAGATTTCACGTCTGGGTCCAGTGCAGGGCTTTCGCCGTGATAGGCGAGCCATTCTTCTCGCGACATTGCTGCAGCGAAGTGGCTGTGATACAGCGCCAACAACGAAACTTTATGGCCAGAACTTTCGAGTGCGCTCACTGCTGTTGAGCAAATGGCCTGCCCAAAACTGTCGGCCGACGGATGTGCGAACACCACGACAACGTTCATATATGATCAAACATAGTCGGTTGTTTAACAGGAAGCAGACTTAATGAAAAAGCTATTCACACTGCTAGCAAACGACATCTTTATTGTCGTTCTTCTCGGAATCGTCTCAACTGCTACAGCATGGAGTGGCGTGCAGTCATCCCTGCATGGTGGCGTTTCAGATGAAGCCTTAACGAACTACCAACTTTCTCTGGGCGAAGCAAACAGGCTGTGGATCACCGCTGAAGTCAAGTATCGAGACGACCTTTCAGTGTGGAAAGACAAGCAGGTGCGCCTCATTATCGATGGCATCAGCAAAGATGAAATTTATGGGGACGTGCAAACCTCTAACGGTTCATTTGAGTTTTACGAGTCAGCAATGACGTGTTTAGTCGCCAAGGAAACGAGTCAATTGCCGGACTGCAAGCCGTATATGGACTCGTTGTATGTGCCTTATGGCAAAGTTTTTAACGAAGGCGAAAAAATTCTGCGCGAGTCAGAAACTGCGGGCAAACACAGCGACCGACTACAGATGCTCACAGCGCTTTTCGCTGTCTCTCTCTTTATGTTGGGCATTGCCTCAATCATCAAACGACAAAGTCTCATTTGTTCATTGGCGATTTTCTCAATCGTCATCACACTTTTCGGAGTCGTAATACTCGCCGGCATTCCAGTTCTCACGGCATAGGCCAGTGAAGAGCAAAAGTACTGTCACGCTCAAATAGTGCGCCCCCTGGGATTCGAACCCAGAACCTGCGGATTAAGAGTCCGTTGCTCTGCCATTGAGCTAGAGGCGCGACGGCAAGAGCATACGACACTGCAAGCCCAAATGAAGAATATGGGCGCGAAGGGCGGAAATGAAAAAGGGTGGGTTCGCCTACCTACGTAAACAAACCCACCCACTTGGGGTGGACGAGGGGTCTCGAACCCCCGACCTTCGGTACCACAAACCGACGCTCTAACCAACTGAGCTACGCCCACCAAGGCTTATGAGTGTGCCACAAAGCGCTAGAGGTGCCAACTCAGTAGGTGGGAAAGCCAAAAAGGACAAGACTGCGCATTGATGGATTGGCGAATTTATGGGGTAATCCGCACCTCAGGGGGTGCGTGACAACGCATACCGCAGCGTGATACAGTGAGGACTTCGGAATCCATCGGAGACCTACATGAAAACAACGCATTCCTCGTTGTCAGGTACATCTACCTCACGCTTTACCCGTTCAGCCACCCCGCACGAGCAACTCATTGCTCGGGCCAAGGTCATCACCGCCCGTGAGTTGCTGCGTTACAGCGACCGCACTGCGGGCTCGCAACTTGCGTCGCAACGCGCACGTCGCGTCATGCCAATGGGTGTGGCTTCTAGTTTCCAAAATTACGACCCGCATCCCATCGTGGTGCGCAGTGCTCGTGGCGCACACATGGAAGATGTTGACGGCCATCGCTACATCGATTTCTCTATGGGCTTTGGCGCACTGTTCTCTGGGCATGCCAACCCCGTTGTACGCGCGGCTGTGGAAGCACAATTAGTTGACGGAACATTATTTGTCACCCCAAGCGAAGTGAATGCTGAAGTTGCTGAGTTGCTCGGAGCACGTTTCGGGCTGCCCATGTGGCGATTCACCAACTCAGGTACTGAAGCAACAATGGATGCCATTCGCGTTGCACGTGGCGTAACGGGTCGCGACAAAATTGTAAAAGTGGAAGGTGGCTATCACGGTCACCACGATGAAGTGATGGTGTCAATGAAACCACCACTTCATTTGGCTGGTCCTGCAGATGCCCCAAATACAGTTCCCGCAACTGCTGGTATTACCGCAGCAGTTCTTGGCGACACCATTGTGGTTCCATACAACGATGCAGAAGCGTTAGAGCGTGCGTTATCAAATAACGACGTTGCATGTTTCATTGTTGAGCCCGTCATGGAAAACATTGGCATCTGTAAACCACTTCCTGGTTATCTCGAAGCGGTTCGTGAAATTACGCAGCGCCACGGAACATTGCTCATTTTCGACGAGGTGAAAACCGGAATCACCGCTGGCTGGGGTGGAGCAACTGGTGCATTGGGTGTGCAACCCGACCTTATTGCGCTCGCAAAAAGCATTGGTGGCGGTTTCCCCGTCGGCGCATTTGGCGGCAAGGCCGAATACATGGATGTCATCACCACCGGAAAAGTGATGCATCTAGGCACGTATAACGGCAATCCGCTTGTTATGGCAGCAGCTCGTGCAGTGTTGAAAGACGTCTGCACACCTTCAGTAACTCTGGGCACAGCAGAACTCAATGAGCAACTGTTGAGCGCATGCAACGACATCATTGTGAGCGCATCATTGCCGGCGCACACAGTGCAGTTTGGTGCAAAGGGTTGCATCACGTGGTCGGCGAACCCAGTGCATAATTATCGCGATTATAAAGAAACCGATTTTGATCTTGCCTTTGCGCAATGGATACATGGCATCAACCGTGGTGTTCTTTTGCCACCAGGCCTCGATGAACAGTGGCTCATCTCGGTCATGCATACCGATGCAGAAGTAATGCATTATGCCGATGTGTTTCAAGAGTTTGTCGGCGAACTCACGAAGTGACGTGTAGAATTTTTCTGTGAATACAACTGTAGTACGCGTACGTCCAGGTCTCATTCACATGTTGCTTAGAGGGCTCTTTCGCCGTTGTGCGTGGTGTGGCGGTAAGGGAGCCTTTTTCATTAGTTGGTTCAAGCGCGACGACCGTTGCCATACGTGTGGCCTGTTGTGGCAACGTCGCCTAGAAGGTTTTGAACTCGGCGCAATGACAATGAATGTCATGGTGTCCTATGGCGTCTTGCTTGCTGGCATGGGAGTGGGTGTGTTCTTGACCTACCCCGATGTTGCTGTCGTGCCCTTGCTCGCAGTAGTCGGAAGCCTGGCCATTGTCTTGCCCATCTTCATGTATCCCATTAGCTACGCCATCTGGCTAGGGGTCGACATTTTCATGCGCGATCTTGAGCCAGATGAGATCGCCGATGCGGCCGCAGCGGTGGCTGCCAAGACCCAGCAATAAAATTTTTCCTAAAATCTGGCGGAGATGCTTGACCGAACGTCTGTTCGTAACTACAGTGTTGTTGTTCGCAATTGCCGTATGACACCCTGTGTCTAGGTTGCGCACACAATACGAAGTGAATACACGTTCCGCCCAATACATCTCCCGTTTCACGGGTTTTCTGAAAGGTTCCATATGAGCAACGACCGCGACAAGGCCCTCGATGCCGCTCTCGCCCAAATCGACAAACAGTTCGGTAAGGGCTCCATCATGCGTATGGGAGAAAAGACCTCCCTTGGCATCCAAGCCATCAGCACCGGGGCTATCCCGCTCGACATCGCCCTCGGAATCGGTGGCTTGCCACGTGGTCGTGTGGTTGAAATCTACGGCCCAGAATCTTCGGGTAAATCTACCCTTGCCATGCATGCAGTTGCAGAAGCTCAGCGCAATGGTGGCATCTGTGCCTACATCGACGCCGAGCACGCCATGGACCCAATTTACGCCCGCGCTATTGGCGTCGACGTCGACCAGTTGCTCATCTCCCAGCCAGACACCGGTGAACAAGCTCTCGAAATTGCCGACATGCTCATTCGCTCAGGTGCAATCGACATTGTTGTTATCGACTCAGTGGCTGCACTTACACCACGTGCTGAAATTGAAGGCGAAATGGGCGACAGCCACATGGGTCTGCAAGCTCGCCTCATGAGTCAGGCTTTGCGCAAAATTACTGCAAACCTCAACAAGACCGACACCATTTGTATTTTCATCAACCAGCTGCGCGAAAAAATTGGCGTCATGTTCGGTTCACCAGAAACAACTCCAGGTGGTCGTGCGCTCAAGTTCTATTCATCAGTACGTCTCGACATCCGTCGTATTGAGTCCATCAAAGACGGAACAGAAATTGTGGGCAACCGCACCCGCGTGAAGGTAGTGAAAAACAAAGTGTCACCACCGTTCCGCCAGGCCGAATTCGATATCATGTACGGAAAGGGCATCAGCCGCGAAGGTGCATTGCTCGATATGGCTGTCGAATACGACATCGCCAAGAAGTCGGGTGCTTGGTACACCTACGAAGGTGAGCAATTGGGTCAGGGTCGTGAAAACGCCAAGGCGTATCTCACTGCGAACCCAGAAATCATGATGCAAATGTCAGAAAAGATCCGTAGCAGTGCAGGTCTCGATGGTCCAGTGGCCGAGTTCACCGAAGCCGACGAGCAACCAATCGAACTCGACTAGGCGTCACCGTTCACTCTCTTGTTGTAGCTGCCGCTGCCTCTGCAAGAGAAGAATCGAAAGCCGAGCCGGCACCACGGCTCGGCTTTCGTATTTCTCGTTTTATTTCACTGCAATGGAGCGCGACCAAGTAGCGCCTGAGATGCCAGATGATGATGGTGTGACTTTCACTTTCCATGAGCCGGCCTTAGTGGTTTTCACTGTGCAGGTCAACTTGGTGCCCGCAAGTTTGCAAGAACTCGACTTTGTTGCTGCGCCCAATGTTGCAGTTGCTTTGTAGCTAATGCCAGCTACTCCAGAACCGGTGAGGGTGATGGTGCGTGCCTTGGTGGTGAATTTAATACCAGTTGGCGCTTTCGGAGCAGAACTACCTGTGGTCTTCGCAGCGCCAGAACTTGAATTCCCGGTGCCAGAACCAGAAGAGGAAACTTTGGTGACCTTAAATTTTGGCGCCGAGAAGGAAATGTCAGAGATGGTGACAAGGCGACCGTCGGTGCCATTGTCGGCTGCGGTCCACTTGCTCCACGTCACCGTGTCGGTACCAGCGTCAGCAGTTGATTTCGATTCAGCAGTACGAGCAACGCTGAGCAGCTTTGTCATGTCGGTTTCTGTTGCGGCAATTTTGAACTGAGATGAAAGAACTGCGTCAGAGAGAAATCCGTAGAACTTGCCTTTACGCACAGTTCCATTGCTGAGCCTGTGGGGGCCGGCAATGCCATAGGTGAGGCTTGGGGTTTCTCCTTCTGATCCGCCCGAGCCTCCTGATCCGCCCGAGCCTCCTGATCCGCCCGAGCCTCCTGATCCGCCCGAGC